>CAMWTX010000001.1 GCA_947177315.1 uncultured Bacteroidales bacterium
ATCTACACGCGTAAGATCGTCGGCAGCGTCAGATGTGTATCAGAGCCCGGTTTTCCTGCACCGGCCGGCTTCCGGAGAATGCCGCCCCAACGCACGAACCCGCCCCCCTCTTTCCGCATTACGCCGACGGCATCCATATTCCCTGCAATATCGCGCCTTTGAATTTTACGCTGCCCGACACGGTAAAGAAGGCCATCATCGGCATCACCTCATCGAGCGCGCGGAAAGTGTTTTCCGTAAAGCAAAAGGTATCTATCCCAATAACTTTCTGGAAAGAACTCCTGGCCGCCGCCCGAGAGGGAAAACAAGACACCATCCGGCTTGAAATAGCCTTGCGCGGCGCTTCGGGAAACTATACCTCCTACCCGCCCCTGCGCTGGATTGTCTGCCCCGAGCCGATCGACCCCTACCTCTCCTACCGCTTGGTGCAGCCTACCGCCGGGGCTTACAAGGTGCTGGAACTGCGGCAGCGGTGTCTGGAAAACTTTGAGGAATCTGTTTTGATTTCGAACCAAGAAATGGGCGGAAACTGCTTTAACTGCCACACCTACGACCAAGGGAACGCGGACCGCATGATGATTCACCTGCGCAAACCTTCGGAAGGTTCTCTGTTTTTTGAAAACGGAAACGTGCAAAAGATCCGTCTGCCCGAAACACAAAAGGCCTTGGCGCACCTGCCCGATTCGTTGCGGATGCCGCTCCATTTCGTCTATGCCGCCTGGCATCCCCAGGGACAATATATCGCTTTCTGCACCAATATCCTGGGCATTACCGGCTATGCAGCGCACCGGCAATACCTGAACCTGCTCGACAGTGCCTCGAACATCCTTCTCTACCATCCGGAAAAACGGGGCATCTCTTTGCCGACCGCTCTTTGGACCGCGGATTACGAGGAAACCTGGCCGGCCTGGAGCCCCGACGGGAAATGGCTCTATTTCTGCCGCGCGCCCAAAACAAGCCCCGATACCGTGGCGCGTTATCCCGAATGGGGGGAACGGGTAAAGCATATCCATTTCGATCTATGCCGTATCGCTTTTGATGCCCCAACGGGAACCTTTGCCGATTCGGTGCAGGTGGTGCTCGCTTCGGAACCCGGCAAAAGCTATTCGGTGCCAAGGCTTCATCCGGATGGAAAACACCTGCTGCTGTGCCGCAGCTTGTTCAATTCCGTGCCTTACCATGCGGAAGGGGATTTGGTGCTGCTCGACTTGAAAAATCCTCAGGATGCCTTTTCCGGCGGCAATCCGGCGGACATCCTCAATTCCGCCGAAAGCGAGAGCTGGCACGAATGGAGCGGCAACGGAGCCTGGGTGGTGTTCGGCAGCAAGCGGCAGGACGGGCATTACACACTGCCGTATATCGCCTATTTCAACGGGGAACAGTTCGAAAAACCTTTTGTCCTGCCGCAGAAAAGCCCCCGTTTCTACCAGACTAACCTGCGGGCTTTCAACCTGCCTACCTTCGTGCGCAACGCTTCTCCGGTAACACCCCGCCTGGCGGCGCAGGGCAAAGAATCGCCGGCGCTTCCCATCGACCTGCTGTAAAATCTTTCACAATTTCTTGTTTTTTCATGCTTTTCCTCTTTCCGGAAGGAATGCTGTCTGTTATTAATAAATTTCTAACTTTGCAAAGGTTTGTCCGGAGCGGTGGCCGCTTCGGAAACAAGTTTTGCAGGCGGTGCGAGGAAAAAAACTACGTGCTTTTTTGCCTTATCTGGCGGCGGCCTTGCTGCTGGCGGGCGGCGGCTTATGCTTCTACGAGCTGTTCCTGAGCGTGGGGCGGCATTCTTTCTTTACTTTCCAATCGGATTTCCTGGCCTGTTTCATGCCGTGGAACGCCCATCTGTACATGTATCCGGGGCAGCCCTACGGTTCGGGGGATTTGCTCACGGCCTTTGCCGGGCAGTTCTACCGAGGCTGGGGTGCGGTGGCCTATCAGGTGGCGGCGGGTCTGCTGTGGGTGCTTCTGTTTACCTTTCTGTGCCGGATTCTGTGGGTGAACCGCCTGCGGGAAGGCATCGGGAAAAAGCTTGTGCTTTGGGGGCTTCCGGCCTTCTGGGCCTTGGTTTTTCTGACATGCCAGGTGGGGCTCGCCTTCTCGAACCAAAATACCTACTGGGGCTTTAAAGATTACAAACTCGGGCGGATTCTGATGAAAACGGAACGCCTGGTGATGGAGAACCGTTACGAAGAAGCCTTGCAACTGGCCGACCGGTACTGGTTCTCGCATCCCTGTTCCATCGACGATGTGGTGACGGGCCGCAATTCGCTCTACGCGGGATTGTCGCAAACCGAGATTCTCTTCCGTCTTGACCTGGCGGCCTATACCCGGGTGGCTCTCCTGGGCGCGCACCGGCTCAACGAGGATTTCTTTACGTATTACCGGGTGCCCGAAATATACGGGCAAATCGAGGAAGCGGGCGCTCCGGCGGGAACGTTGATATCGGTGTTCCGCAACCGGCTCACGGGCAACCATACGGCGGTCTATAGCCAGATCATGAACGTGATGGAAACCGAGGGAATGAGTTATTTCCTGCTGGAACAGTCGGTTTTTTCGGCCTTGGCCTGCCAACAATACGGCTTGGCGGACAAATACATCCGCCTGCTGGAGAACACGCTCTTTTACCGCAAGGATGCCTCGCTTTACCGGCAGGTTTCGGAATACCTGCAGCACCGAACCGCAACGGCATCCCCCAAAACACGCGCCCTGGCGGAACAAATCAAAAGGGAGCGGAACAAATCGCTGACGGACTATATCTACACCAGCGGAAGCGGGGAAGCGGAGGCGCGCGAATTATGGCGGCAACGGCCCGCGGCATCGCTCGAAAATCTGGAATATATCGCCTTGACAGACCTGCTCTACAAACGCACCGACAGCGTGATGGCGCGCATGGGCGACTACCTGCGCCTGAGCGGACAGACCCAACCGCCTTACCGACTGCCGGCGGCCTGGCAGGAGATGCTGTTGGTGGTGGCGGAGGAACGCCGGGGGCAGCTGCCGCCTCAGGTGGAGGAATACATGCGCCATCTGGCGTGGAACAACGCGCTGGTAAAGCAGTGCCGGATGTTTTACGGAGAGAGGGAACGCTTGCGGCGCGGCATGTCGAGCCCGCAGCAGATTACGCAGGCTTTCGGGCATACTTTTGCCTATAACTACTATTTCAGCCGTTTCGTGACGCCCCGACAGGACGGCAACCACGCTTTGGCACATTGACGGATGAAGACTTTCTTTTTTTTCTTGGGTAAATTTTTATGCTGCGGTGGGCTGTTGCTCTCTTCCTGCACCTGCCGGCCTCCGCAAGATAGCGTGGCGAAAAGCCTCGAAAGCGCGCCTCTCTTTCCCGATTACGAAGACGGAACGCATATCCCCTGCAATATCGCGCCCTTGAATTTCAGGCTTCCCGACACGGTAAAAACGGCGTGGCTGGAAATCCGGTCGTCTTCGGCGCAAAAAGCCTTTAAAACGGATAAAAACGTGGTTTTTCCGCTCAGATTCTGGAAACGGCTCACGGCGGCCGCCCGGGAAAGACAGGATACGGTAAGGCTTTGCATCACCGTGCGCGGCATCTCGGGAAATTATACCTCCTATCCGCCCCTGCGCTGGATTGTCTGCCCCGAACCGATCGACCCCTATCTCACCTACCGCCTGCTGCCGTCGGTGGAGGGGGCTTACAGTGTCGGTAAAGGGGGTTACAACGTGATGGAACTCCGCGAAAGGCATCTGGAGGATTTCGGGGAACGGGTCTTGCTTTCCAATGAGAACATGCGGCGGAACTGTTTCAACTGCCATACCTCACCGGCCGGAAACCCGGATAAAATGCTGGTGCATCTGCGCCGTCCGTCGGAGGGTTCGCTGTTTTTCGAGGGCGAGAACGTATCGAAAAAAGTGCCGCCGGCCCTGGAAAAAGCCGGACTGGAACTGCCCGACTCGCTGCGGATGCCCTTAAGTTTCGTCTATCCGGCCTGGCATCCAAAAGAAGAATGGATTGCCTTGAGCACCAATATGATAGGCATCAACGGCTATACGCCGCAGCATCAGTACGTGGATATTCTCGACAGTGCCTGCAATATCGTGCTGTACAACACCCGTACCGACCAAATCGTACTGGACCGGGCGCTCTGGACCGCGGATTACGAGGAAACCTGGCCGGCCTGGAGCCCTGACGGGAAATGGCTCTATTTCTGCCGCGCGCCCAAGACAAGCCCCGATACTGTGGCGCGTTATCCCGAAATAGGAGAACGGGTAAGGCATATCCGTTTCGACCTATGCCGTATCGCCTTTGATGCCTCAACGGGAACTTTTGCCGATTCGGTGCAGACGCTCCTATATGCCGCACCGGGTTGCAGCTATTCGATGCCGCGCGTACGGCCCGACGGCAAGGGGGTGTTGCTCTGCCGCGCCCTGTTCAACTCCATTCCCTACCACGCTTTGGGCGATCTGCTGTATCTCCGCACGGAGGGTTTGGAGAAACAAGATTCCGCCTCGGACGGGTCGGAAAACCCGGCGGATATCCTGAACTCCGAAGAAAGCGAGAGCTGGCACGACTGGAGCGGCAACGGGGCCTGGGTGGTGTTCGGCAGCAAGCGGCAGAACGGCCACTATGAACTGCCGTATATCGCCTATTTCGACGGGGAACATTTCGGAAAGCCTTTCCTGTTGCCGCAGAAGAACGGAAATTTTTACCATGCCAACCTGCGGCTGTTCAACCTGCCCACTTTCGCACGGGCGGCCTCGCCGGTCTGCCCCCGTCTGGCGGCGGAGGGCAAAGATTTGCCGGCACAGGAAATCGAACTGCGCCTGGGGGCAAAATAAGGGCTATTTTTTCTTGAGAAGCCGTTTTATTTCGTCTAACTTATTGAGTGCCTGAATCGGCGTAAGGCTATCGACATCCAAATCCAGAATCTCGTCGCGGATTTTTTCGAGCAAAGGATCGTCTAATTGGATAAAGCTGAGTTGATAGGGTTTATCCGTTTTGTTATCAGTGTTTTCAGGACTTCCCGAAAGGAGTTTTCCGGGGGTTTTGGCCTGCGGAGAATCGGCTGTATCTCCGCCGGCGGGCATCGGGGCGGCTGTGGAAGCGGCAGAAGAAGACAAAATGGCAGGAATTCCGCCTTCCGGATGCCGGTCGCGTTCCAGGTCGGCGAGCATTTCCTGAGCGCGGTCGAGCACGAATTTCGGCATCCCCGCCATCTGCGCCACATGAATCCCGAAACTGTGTTCCGAACCGCCTTGCGCCAAGGTGCGCAAAAAAATCATCTTGCCGTTTTCTTCCTTGACCCGGATATGGTGGTTCTCGATATGCGGAAATGTCTCCGCCATGCGGTTGAGTTCGTGGTAATGCGTGGCAAAGAGCACTTTGGCTTCCTTACGGGGCTGTTCGTGCAGGTATTCGGCAATCGCCCAGGCAATGGAAATGCCGTCGTAAGTGCTTGTACCCCTGCCTATTTCGTCGAGAAGAACCAGGGAGCGCGCCGTTAAGTTGTTGAGAATGTTGGCCGTTTCGTTCATCTCCACCATGAACGTACTTTCGCCCAGGGCAATGTTGTCGGTGGCACCGACACGGGTAAAAATCTTGTCAACCAAGCCGATAACGGCTTCCTGCGCCGGCACGAAACAACCCATCTGCGCCATGAGCACTATCAGCGCAGTCTGCCGTAGCACCGCCGACTTACCCGACATATTGGGGCCGGTAATCATCATGATGCGGCAAGCGTCGTGCCTGAACGTAATGTCGTTGGGTACGTATTTCTGCCCGGCAGGCATGTGTCTTTCGATTACCGGATGCCTGCCCTGCTTGATGTATAAATCGTAGTGGTCAACTACCTTGGGGCGCACGTATTCATTCTGTGCCGCCACATCGGCAAACGACAGCATAACATCCAAAAAAGCAATGTTCTGCACCGATGTCTGCATACGTTTTATAAAGCCGTTGGCAAAGGTCTGCACGGCTTGGTAAAGGCGGGCTTCGAGCGTAGTGATTTTTTCCTGCGCCGTAAGTACTTTTTCTTCGTAAACCTTCAGGTCTTCGGTGGTGTAGCGCTCGGCGTTGGTTAGGGTCTGTTTACGTACCCACGAAGCGGGCACTTTGTCTTTGTGCGACTGACTTACCTCAAAATAATAGCCATAGACGTTGTTGAAGCCTATCTTGAGTGTGGAAATGCCGGTGTTCTTCTGTTCCTGCTGCTGGAGTTCAGACAGATACTCCCTGCCCGAAAAGGCTATTTTGCGCAATTCGTCGAGCTCGGCGTCCGCGCCCCGGGCAATCACGTTGCCTTTGGAAAGCATGGCGGGGGCTTCGGCATCGAGCCATTTTTCGAGATATTCGGAGAGTTCCCGGCAGGAATCCAGGTCTTTTATCCTGTTGTACAGCACATTGTCTTGAGCGGAGGCGATGTTTTCCCGAGCCCAGGCAATGATTTTTTCCAATACGTCCAAAGACAGTTTGAGCTGCCAGAGCTCGCGCGGCTGTATCTTCATGGCCGCCACTTTCGACAGCATGCGTTCCAGATCGCCGATCCGGGCGAGGGAATCGCGCAGGGCGGCGGCGTGTTCGCGGTTTTGGAACAGGTATTCCACATGCGAAAGCCGGTAATCGATTTCCTGAACGTCTTTGAGCGGCAGGCATATCATGCGGCGCAACAGGCGCGAGCCCATCGGGGTGTTGGTCTGGTTCAGCACCGCATACAGCGAGTTCTGTGCCTGCACATCGGCATCCACGTAAGAGGCCGAGGGCTGGAGCAACTCCAGATTACGTAGGGTGAACGCGTCCATCCACACATACTTTTCTTCTGCGATTTTTTGCAGGGAAGATACGTGTGCGGAAAGTTCGTGCTTGCTCTCAATTAAGTAGTGCAGACAGGCGGCGGCCGCTATCTGCGCTGCCGGCATATCCTCCACACCGAAACCTTTCAACGAATTGGTTTTGAAGTGCTCCAACAGGAGTTTTTTGGCAAAGTCGGGCTTGAAAACCCAGTCTTCGAATACTGTAATATAGTAGCGGTTTCCGAAAAGGCGGCAGAATTCGTCGCGGTACGTTTTCGGCATCACGACTTCGGAGGGTTGAAAATTGTCCAGCAACTTTTGGATATATTCTTCGTTGCCTTCCGCCACAAAGAATTCGCCCGTACTTACATCCAGGAACGAAATGCCGTATTTTGTTTTGGAAAAGGGGGCGAGGCCGCAGAGAAAATTGTTTTTTCCGGTTTCCAGCAACCGGTCGTTCATGGCGATGCCCGGCGTGATGAGCTCGCTCACGCCCCGCTTCACGAGTTTTTTGGTGAGCTTGGGGTCTTCCAGCTGTTCGCAGATGGCCACCTTGCCGCCGGCTTTCACCAGTTTGTAAAGGTAGGTTTCCAGCGCATGGTGGGGAAATCCCGCCAGTTCGGTATAGGTATGGGCGCCGCTGGCCTTGCGGGTCAAAACGATGTTCAGCACCTTGGAGGCGAACACGGCGTCTTCGCCGAAGGTTTCGTAAAAGTCGCCCACCCGGAACAGGAGAACCGCCTCCGGATGCTGCCGTTTGATTTCGTAATACTGCTTCATCAAAGGCGTTTCCACAAACTTTTCCTTGTCTCCTTTTTCCTTGGAGCGGTTTTCCTTCTTTTCCTGCATCTTGTCTTTTATTCCCAACGTTTTTGTTAAGCCGCGGCTATAAACCAAGGGCAAAAATAATCTATTTGTTGAGCCAAATCAAAAGCACCGAAATATCGGCGGGCGAAACCCCCGGAATCCGGGAGGCCTGGCCGAGCGTGGCGGGCTTGATCCGGCTCAGTTTCTCGCGCGCCTCATATGAGAGCGAAAGTATCGAGCGATAGTCGAAGTCGGGTTTAAGCGGCAGATCATCGTACTTGGAAAGCCGCGCCGCGTTCTCTTCTTCCTTGCGGATATACGAGTTGTATTTCATGCTGATCTCCACTTCTTCCAAGAGTTCGCGGTAATAGGGTTTTTTGCGGTTCTTCCCGATATAGGCGGCAAGCCCTTCGTCTAACTGCATGAGTTGCGCAAGGTTTATCTGCGGACGTTGCAGCAGGGCTTCCAAACTCGTTTTCTGCGTCAGGGCGGAAGTGCCGTATTCCAACAGTTTTCCGTTTACCTTTTCGGGTTCCGCCTTATGGCTGCCGATATACGTTTTTATTTTTTCGCCGTACGATTTTTTCTCTTCCAGACGCCGCATCCTTTCTTCTTTGGCCAGACCCAAATCATAAGACAAAGGCGTAAGGCGTTCATCGGCGTTATCCTGCCGCAACAGAATACGGTATTCGGCACGGGAGGTAAACATACGGTAGGGCTCGTCCACGCCTTTGGTCACCAAATCGTCTATCAGCACGCCGATATAGGCCTGGGAGCGGTTGAGCACGAAAGGAGCCTGGCCATTTATCTTCAAGTGGGCATTGATTCCCGCCATGAAACCCTGGCCGGCGGCTTCTTCATAACCGGTGGTACCGTTTACCTGGCCGGCGAAATAAAGGTGGTTCACCCGTTTGGTCTCCAAGGTCGGCTTGAGTTGGGTGGGATCAAAATAATCGTATTCGATAGCGTAGCCCGGACGGAAAATTTTTGCATTCTCAAAACCTACGATTTTATGCAGGGCCGCCATTTGGGTCTCTTCGGGCAGGGAGGAAGAAAAACCATTCAGATAATACTCCTGGCTGCCGCGGCCACAGGGTTCAAAAAACAACTGATGTTTGTCTTTGTCGGCAAAGCGGTCTATCTTGTCTTCTATCGAGGGGCAGTAACGCGGGCCGCGGCCTTTGATTCGGCCGGCAAACATGGGCGATTTGTCGAAACCGGTGCGGAGAATATCATGCACCTGGGGATTGGTGTATGCCAAAAAGCACGACATCTGTTCCTGCACGCAAGGGGTATCGGTAAACGAAAACCGGCCCGGTTCCTCATCGCCTTTCTGTTCCGCCAGCACCGAAAAATCCACGGTGCGGGCATCCACACGCACAGGGGTTCCCGTCTTGAGGCTTTCCACTTGGAAACCGCGTTCCTTTAATTGTTCGCTCAAACCGAAAGAAGCGCTCTCGCCTATCCTGCCGCCCGAATAAGATTTTTCGCCGATATGGATTTTTCCGTTTAGAAAAGTGCCGCCGGTAAGGATAACCGCCTTGGCATGAATTTCTGCACCGCAGAGGGTACGCACACCCACCACCTCATCTTGCTTTAAAAGGAAGGCCGTTACCGTATCCTGACGAATATCCAGATTCGGAACCGTTTCGAGTTGCGCCCGCCAGTGGGCGGAAAAACGCCACATATCGCATTGAGCCCGCGGGCTCCACATGGCAGGGCCTTTGGAACGGTTCAGCATACGGAACTGTAAAGTGGAAAGGTCGGTAACGATACCGGAGTAACCGCCCATCGCATCGATTTCGCGTACAATCTGTCCTTTGGCCACACCGCCCATCGCCGGATTGCACGACATATACGCCATGCGGTCTATCTGCATGCTCAACAGCAACACCCGGCTGCCCAAATTGGCTGCCGCCGCTGCCGCCTCACATCCGGCATGGCCACCTCCCACTACAATAACATTGTATTCCATTCCTATTTAAAATTCAAAACAAGCGAAGTGTTTCACGTGAAACACTTCTAAAACCGATTGTATTTAAACGGTTTACAAAGATAGTCGAAAAAACTTGCTTGCAAAAATCACTTTTTGGAAAAACAAGTCGCCAGCATTTCATCCTCCTTTTCGTGGATGGCTTTTTCTTCTTTGGGACTCTTATCCTTGTAACCCGCCAAATGCAACAGGCCATGTATCATAACCCGGTTCAATTCATCGATATTCCGAACCTCAAATTTCCGGGCATTCTCCTTAATGCGTTCCACGCTGATATAAATATCTCCCGAAACAGGACGGTACTTGGATGCCGTTTTGCCACCTGTTGCCGAAATCGGGAACGCATCGCCAGGCAAAGTATAGTCGAAAGTAATCACATCGGTAAAAGTGTCGTGGTTCAGATATTCCCGGTTTACCTTTAAAAGATATTCATCGGAACAAAAAATATAGGTGATGCCCGATGAAACGCAACCCAGGCGTTTCAAGACCTTGAGTAAACACGCACGGGTGTCGTTGCGGCGCATGAACCCTACCCGACAATCTTGTTCAATAAAGGTAATTTCTTTCATTTTGAATGTTTTATAAAGATGTTTCACGTGAAACATCGCTGTTGTCATACCTCGTTCCGACATCTTTTAGGCCTATCCGGACTTCCGATGCCAACTTAGGCAAAACTATTTATTCGTGTTTTCAAACAAAAAGTCCTGCACTTTTTTCTTGTAATACGGACGCAGTTCGGGATAGGAAAAACGGAGTAAATCGTTTCCCTGCATTTTTTTCTTGGCGGCGTTCTCCACACTGTCGCCCATAAAAGGAGCGAACGGATTTCCCGCCTTCGACTCCCGCCTGTCGTCGCGTTCACGTTTGAGTTCGGCATTCTCAGCTTCCAGCAAACGGCTCTCGATATTCTTTTGACGCGACATCACACGGTCGTTCAAAATGCGGTTCACCAAATCGCGTTCGGTTGTTTCCATATCTCCCAAGATACGGTTGTAAAGTCCTGCGGCGCCAGGATTCGTTATTTTATCCTTGCGCATCTGTTCCTGAAGCATACGCCTTATCATTTCCTGTTTGGCGGCGGCACGCGCAAAAGATTCCGAAACCTTTTCCTCCGAAATCTGTTCACCTTGGGAATTGCCCGATTCGCCCGGCCTGCTTTCCTTGCCCTGCGGAGCGGTTTGCGGCTGACCCTGCTTCTGCATCTGTTCCAACATCTTTTTCAATTCATCCAACTGACGGTTCAAATCCTGCTGCATCTGCTGCAAGGACTGCTTGCCTTGCTTCATCATTTGCTGCAGAGACGGAATCGGCATCGAAGAACTTTTTTCGCCCGGTTTAGGACAGGACATCTGCGGTTTGCCCTTCTGCTTTTTCTTGGAAGAACCGCTGTTTCCCTTCATGTTCATCTGTTGCTCCATCCTGTCTAAAGACTCGGAGAGCAGCAAGGCCAGGTTGTTCAGCGAAGTCATGGTGTATTGCTGGCGCGCCAGGGCCCGGCTGTTGGCCGTATTATAGTGCGAATAATAGACGTTGTTCATTGCCAGCAGCAAATCCAGAGCCTCACGGCTGTAAGACAGCATATCCTTTACCTCCCTGTCGGTAGTCAGAGCCACTTGCGGCTGTCGCCGGGCAATGGCATTGACGCTGTCGGCCACAAAACGTATCTCGGTATTCAAGGCCGCCTGGGCGCGGATCTGTTCCGCATAACGCGGATCGTTCAGATGGGTCTTGCCCAAAGTCTCCATCAATTTTTCCTGCTGCACCGAAATACGCACCGTCGATTTGAGCAAAAGCCGGATAAAATCGGCATCCTCCGCTTGGTTCTCCTCTTCTATCTGCTGCATCTGCCCTGACAGATTGTCGGCCAACTGCTGCAAATCCTGTTCGGTTTTTTCCTGATCCTGACGCGCCGATTTGTCGTCTTTGCGCTGTAAATCCTCCTTGGTGTTCTCGATATCCTGACGCGCTTTTTCCAAAAGGGAATCCGGCAACGAAAACGAAGTTTTCTTTTCCAGACCCTCGTTCAAATCCTCCACCTTTTGGAGATCCTTTTCCAAACGGTTCCTGTCTTTCTGCAAATCTTCCTGCAGCTTCAACGCGCTGTCGGCCGATACATGCCGCATTTTCTCACCGGTTTCCCGGCTTTTTTCCGAAAGCGCCTGAGCGTCGGAAACGGCTTGCCGTAATTTATTTTCAAATTCTAATTGTTTGTATAAATTTAAATTACGCTCAATATCACGGCTCAATAAATCCTTCTGACGCTTCACATCCTCCAAAGCGTCCGTAATCTTTTCGCGGGGAGCGTTCTGCCGCATGAGTTCCTGCAATTCCTGCAGTTTCTTCATCGTGGCATCGTCAAAAAGCTTGTCCATAAGCTCCTGCAACTGCCGCTGTTTTTCCTGCAATTCCGGGTCGGCCTCTCCCAACTCGCTTTCCAGACGCTGTTTCTCCTTGATTTCCTCCGACAGTTCTTTATACGTTTCCCGCAGGCTCTCCTGCTGTTCCATCAACAAATCCACCCGCTTCATGTCCTGCCACGAAAGCTGCTTTTTGGAGAGCAGATCCTGTACGAATTCCTGCAGTTCCCGGTCAAAATTCCTTACGGAACGCAACGAAAGCGAAAACTTCTCGTCCACCGAAGCCGAAGTTCTGCCAACTTCTTCCCTTACTTCCTCCTGCGACATCTTCCGGTAGAAGAACGTTTGGGAATACACGGGCTTGAAAGGATAGAAAGCGTCGTTGTCGCGCAGCTCGAAACCATAACTGAGCTCATCGCCTGGTTGTGGATTAAATTGATCTATATCAAAATAATAAGTAAATTCCTGACTCAATCCGTAAGCCCTCAGCGGCAAGGTGTCGTAAAACGTCCATTCGTTGCCGGTGGCCGCATTGGTGCAGGAAAGCTTGAAAAGCAGGGAATGAAAACCATAGTCGTCGCTGATCATGCCGTGAAAATAACGGCGGTATATCCGGTTGCTGTCGAAAGAAGGCAACACCTCGATGCGCGGATAGGCATCCGGAAAGACCTCGACGGAAAAAGAGGCGGTATCGGTCTTTATATCTTCAAAAGCCTTGGGTATCAAACAGTAACTGCACGAACTGAAAAACTGCCCGGAAAAAGAGAAAACAGGCGGCTGCGCCCGGGCTTCCTTTAAGGAAACATCCTCGTTAAGCAGTTCACCCGAAGGTAAAAAGCCGAACAGAAGCTTTTCGGCATGGTCTATCTTCAAATCCCAATCCACTTTCGTGCCGGCGGGAACCTGCAGGTTGAGCGAATTTTCCACCACTTCGGGTTTCCGGTTCATATAAGGCGGATAGCGGAGCGTTACCTTCATGCCTGACATCAAAGGCTTGTAATTGACTTCCAGCACATAAGGAGCGCTCCTATACTTGCCGGCCACCAGATGGAACGCTACCGGTTGCCTCACTTTCCGGAACACATGCGAAAAAGACACCGGCGAATTCCGGCGGCACGGAAACAAACGGCCCTCCGTTTCCACAAACACTTCCGCCGGCAGGATATCGCCCTGAACGTCTATGTCAAGCGTAAAATCATCTTCATACGCCACACGCAGACTTTCGTTCCCGATAAGGATCGAAAAAGGAAACTCGCGCTCAAAATAACGGCCGTAACGCACGATTCTTTCCGAAGAACCGATAATCCTCGGATTAACGAAATAAATGGCCGTACCCGTTGCCAAAACCAGCAGGAAAGCCAATATATAGCGTCGGTTCGCCCTGAACCTGACCGCCTTTTCGAAACGGTACGGCACAAAACGGCGGCTTATCTGTTCGATGGCGGCTTCCAGCAAAGTGTACAAAGCCCCGTTCTCCTGTAGCTGACGCCTCAAATCGAGCACATTGTACAGTCTGTCGTCCAACTCCGGATAACGCAAAGCCAGGTAGCGCGCCGCCTCTTCGTGGCTCATGCGGGAGAACCATCCCCTGCCCTGTCCCCAAGGATAAAGCACCAGCATTCCCAAGCCTGCCGAAAACAATGCGGTGAAAGACCAAAATACTGTTCTGCGTACATTTCCCGGCAAATAAAAAAGATATTCCAGGAGGCAGAACACAAGAAAGACCGCCAAAGAAGCCGCCAAAAGCACAAAAAAGCCTCTCCATGCCTTGTTGGCATAGTACCGGAATATAAAAGCATCCAGTTTGGCTATGAAATCTTCGTATGCGGCCATAATCTACGGGCTGTCCGCGCCCTTTTCAAACAAAACGTAAAGATACGCCTTTGATTCCAAGATTAGGCAACCGGATACCGCTCCATACCTCGAATTCATCCAGTTTTCAACACGCAAATTATTGGTATTCTTAAATTTTTAAAAATTTAAAAAATAAAAAAGAATAATACCCGTAGTAGTAGGGCTGTTATCGTGGTGGATAAATTTTCCGGCAGAATCTTATCATTTGTTATGCACAGCCGCACCCGTTTTATCAATACTTACTGAACAACAAAAAAGGCTTTGAACCAATATTTTGATGAATTTACAAACAACTGTTCACAGCTTGATGGAAGCCGTGTTCAACAGCCCGGAATTTTAACATCCGTTAAGTTAAAAATGTTTAAAACCGTTTGATAAAACCTTGATTCCTGTTCATTTTTCCGCCGCTTTTTATTCTCAACAAGTTTTCCATAAGATTTTAACCGGATATAAACACTTTTTCAACTCTTCCTTTTTTCCGTACAAAAAACTAACTTTGCGGTTTTGTAAGCAAGCAAAAAACAAAAACCTTATAAATAATGGCAAAACAAAAGAAATTCATGACCTGTGACGGGAATGAAGCCACGGCTCACGTTGCCTCTATGTTCAGCGAAGTAGCCGCCATTTACCCCATCACGCCGTCTTCACCCATGGCCGAACACATCGACGAATGGGCGTCGCAAGGCAGAACCAATATGTTCGGCGAAAAGGTCCGCGTTATCGAAATGCAGTCGGAAGCCGGCGCGGCCGGTGCGGTTCACGGCTCTTTGCAGGCCGGTGCGCTCACCACTACCTATACCGCTTCGCAGGGCTTGCTGCTGATGATTCCCAACATGTACAAGATTGCCGGCGAACTGTTGCCGGGCGTTTTCCATGTTTCCGCCCGTGCCTTGGCTTCGCACGCCTTGTCTATCTTCGGCGACCATCAGGATATCTACGCCACCCGTCAGACCGGTTTCGCTTTCCTGGCTTCCAGCTCGGTTCAGGAATGTATGGACTTGGCCGGCGTGGCTCACTTGGCGGCCATCAAGAGCCGTGTTCCTTTCTGCCATTTCTTCGACGGTTTCCGCACCTCGCACGAAATCCAGAAAATCGAAGCCATCGATATGGAAGACCTCAAGGCTTTGGTGGATACCGACGCTTTGCAGGCCTACCGCGACCGCGCCCTCAATCCCGAACATCCGGTAACGCGCGGCACGGCGCAGAACCCCGACGTTTATTTCCAGGCACGCGAAGCCTGCAATCCTTACTATGATGCCGTTCCCGACATCGTGAACGACTACATGCAGAAGATTTCGGCTTTGACGGGCCGCGAATACAAGCCCTTTACCTATTACGGCGATCCCAATGCCGAATACGTGATTGTGGCGATGGGTTCGATTACCGACACGCTGATCGAAACCATCGACTACCTCGCCGCCCAGGGCAAGAAGAACATCGGTTTGATTACCGTTCACCTCTTCCGTCCTTTCAGCGCCAAATACCTGCTCAACGTGCTGCCCAAGACCGCCAAGCGTCTGTGTGTGCTCGACCGCAGCAAGGAACCTGGCGCGGCAGGCGAAGCCCTGTATCTGGATGTGGTGGAAGTGCTGAGCCATCTGGCCAACCGTCCCGAAGTGATCTGCGGCCGCTACGGTCTGAGCTCCAAAGACACCACGCCCGCCCACATGCTGGCGGTTATCGAAAACGTTCAGTCGGCCAAGCCGATGAACAAATTCACCGTGGGTATCGTCGATGACCTCACCCACCTTTCGCTGCCGGTTCTTCCCGAAATCAACACCAGCCCCGAAGGAACCTACGCCTGCAAATTCTACGGCCTGGGCGCCGATGGCACGGTGGGTGCCAACAAGAACACCATCAAGATTATCGGCGGAACCACCGACAAATACTGCCAGGCTTACTTCTCCTACGACAGTAAGAAATCGGGCGGCTTTACCTGCTCGCACCTGCGTTTCGGCGACAAGAAGATCAACTCGCCCTACCTGGTTACCACGCCCGACTTCGTGGCTTGCCATGTGGCCAACTACATCTTCAAATATCCCATGTTGCGCGGCTTGAAGAAAGGCGGCAACTTCCTGCTCAACTCGTGGTGGGATGTGGAAGAAACCAAGAAGCAGCTGCCCAACGCCATGAAGAAATATCTGGCGGACAACGATATCAATTTCTACATCATCAACGCCACCAAGATTGCCGAAGAAATCGGTCTGGGCAACCGTACCAACACCATTCTCCAATCGGCCTTCTTTAAGATTTCGGGTGTGATTCCCTACGAAAAGGCGGTGGATGAAATGAAGAAAGCCATCGTGAAATCGTATGGCAAGAAGGGTGAGAACATCGTGAACATGAACTTCGCCGCCGTTGACCGCGGTGCGGATTATGTGAAGGTGGAAATCCCCGCCGACTGGAAGAACCTCCAGGACGACGGCAAGATCGGCAAGCGCGAAGGCGTTCGCCCCGATTTCATCAAGAACATCGTGGATGTGGTGAACGACCAGAAGGGCGACGACCTGCCCGTGAGCGCGTTCAAGGATATGGCCGACGGCACTTTCCCCGCCGGTTGCGCCAAATACGAAAAACGCGGTATCGCCAGCCACGTTCCGGCCTGGGATTCGAGCAAGTGTATCCAGTGTAACCAGTGCTCCTATGTGTGTCCTCACGCCGCCATCCGTCCTTTCGTGATGAACGAAAAGGAAACGGCCTCCCTGCCTGCCGGCACGGCCACCATCAAGGCTATCGGCAAGGAATTCGAAGGCATGCAGTTCCGCGTTCAGGTAAGTGTTCTCGACTGTACGGGCTGCGGCAACTGTGTGGACGTTTGCCCCGCCAAGGAAAAGGCGCTCGTGATGCGTCCGCTCATGGAACAGGAAAACCAGGCGCCGCTGTGGGATTACATGGTGGACAACATCACCACCAAGGCTCATTTGCTCGACGTTGCCAAGTCGGTAAAGAACAGCCAGTTCGCACAGCCTCTGTTCGAATTCTCGGGGGCTTGCGCCGGTTGCGGCGAAACGCCTTACATCAAACTCATCACCCAGTTGTTCGGAGACCGCATGATGGTGGCCAACGCTACCGGATGCTCGTCTATCTACAGCGGTTCTTTCCCCTCTTCGCCCTACTGCACCAATTCCTGCGGTTGCGGTCCGGCCTGGGCCAACTCGCTCTTTGAAGACAACGCCGAATTCGGCCTCGGTATGGCTACGGCGGTGCGCCAGATGCGCGATCGTCTGCAGATGTATATGAACCAGGCTTTGGAAGACGCCAAATGCCCCGAAAACATCAAGGAACTGTTCCGTTTCTGGATCGAAAACCGCGAAGACGCCGAAAAGACCAAGGAAGTTACGCCCAAAATCCGCGAAGCGCTCAAGGGCACGCAATGCCCCGTCTGCAAGAACATCTTGGATATGAGCCAATACCTCATCAAGCGTTCGCAATGGATCTTCGGCGGTGACGGCTGGGCTTACGATATCGGTTACGGCGGTCTGGACCACGTGCTGGCATCGGGCGAAAACGTAAACGTGCTGGTGCTCGATACCGAAGTCTATTCCAACACCGGCGGCCAGGCTTCCAAATCCACGCCCGTGGGCGCCATCGCGCAGTTTGCCGCCAGCGGCAAGCGCATCCGCAAGAAAGACCTCGGCGCCATCGCCATGACCTACGGCTACGTGTATGTGGCTCAGGTGGCTATGGGTGCCAACCAGGCGCAATACCTCAAGGCTTTGCGTGAAGCCGAAGCGCATCAGGGCCCGTCTTTGATCATCGCCTACGCGCCTTGTATCAACCACGGTCTGAAAGCCGGCATGGGTCACAGCCAGATGGAAGAAAAACTGGCGGTGGAATGCGGTTACTGGCACCTGTGGCGTTACAACCCCGCCTTGGCGGACGCAGGCGAAAACCCGTTCCAGCTCGACAGCAAGGAACCGGATTGGAGCAAGTTCAAAGACTTCATCAACGGCGAAGTTCGTTTCAACTCCTTGAAGAAACTCTTCCCCGCCGAAGCCGACCAGCTGTTCCAGGCCTGTCAGGACAACGCCCAGTGGCGTTACAACCAGTACAAGCGCTTTGCCGTGGAAGACTGGACGAATGCCAAGAAATAGCATGACCTCCCGCCGGTTCTCCGGCGATAAGGAAAAGGCGATCCCTCGGGGTCGCCTTTTTTGTTCCTGCATAAATCTATTTCAATTAATATCTTATATTTGCCGAATGCATATTTGCAAAATGCAAGACCATACCCTGCCGGAAAACGGCATGGAAGGTTTTGCTAACAATAAGTAAACCAACCAACAACCAATAAACTTTATCCAATGAAAAAGATTATTCTCTCTTTATGCGCAATGCTGACGCTCAGCTTGGCAGGGCATCTTGCAGCGCAAAAAATGTTGATTCCTCCGGGAACCGACCAAGAACAACTGGAATTGCGCCAGATGGCGGCGTTCCAGGGACAGACCGAGGCGATACCCTATCAGCCGGTAACCGGTTTGTCGGCCTATACCGACCTTTCCAAAAAGATGGATTTTGCGGTCAAGATGCGTCCTCTTTCCGAAAACGCGGCTTTGCAAAAAGCGTTCAAGGAAAACAAAAAGAAGAATCAGGAAAAGGCATCCACCGCAGACCTTACCATCGACACAACCTTGACTGTTGCCTATTGGGGTGTGCTCACCGCCGCCGAAGACGGCAAGCAACTGTTCGTTACCATGGAATATACCTCGCCTTCGTCTTCAAGCTGGTATCTCAACGGTGTCACCTACACTTTGTTCGATGAAAACCTCAAGCCAGGCAAGTCGTTTTCGCTCAAGACGTCTGCCAAAACGCAGGACATTACCCTGATGGCGAACTATTCCACCCGATTCTTCAACTATTCCGCCGCCAAGGAATTCCTGGTGAGCGTGCATAGTTTCGCCGAAGGGCAGAGTGGTCCCGCTTCGTGCCGGGACACGCTGTTCATCATCGATGAAGACGGAAAAATCCTCCGTAAGTTCGGTCATACGAGCGGTGCTTTATTGCATAGTGTAACCAAAAACGGCTCCACCGAAAACCGCGTGCAGCTTATCGATGCCTTCTATTCCGATTTGGCGGATACAATGAAGACTTACATCTACAAGGCGATGGATGTGATGCAGGACGATGCGGAACCCTTGTTCACGTTCAAAATCGTGGAAGACCTGACCACCTATGCCAATGGTGCGCTGGCTGCCTTTACTGAGATAGAGGGTGAGCCTTGCTACGTCACCACGCAATACGAAAAACCCTTTGTGGCGGACGATGTTCATGACGAAACGGAAATCATCGTGGAAAAGAACAACCGTTTCGAGGTGTATATCTACGATGTGGATTTCAATTTGGTCAAGAAAATCACCTTGCCGTTGATCGGTCTGGACGAAAACGAGTTCAGCTTCAGCACGCTGATGTATTTCGGCAAGTACATGATCACGCGCCATGTGTTCAATCAAGACGACAAGTATGAGCTTATCTACGCGATGGACCGCTACGATATCAGTTGCGATTGCAACAAAATGCAGTTCTACCTCATGGATGAAGACGGCAACATTCTCAAGGAAATTGCCGACGAAGTGGCTTCCGTAACCGAATTGCAGGCCATCATGGGGCAACACGACGAATTTGCGCTCGCCTTGGGCGATGAAGACGCGGTGACGGGCATCAGTATGCTCGACATCCCTTCGCTGGATATCAATTTCCATTTTCCCGCCCTATATAAGAACGAACTGCTTTCGATGAGCTTTGAACGTGTTCCGGCAGAGGATGGCGGTTACAACTACGTGTTCGGCCTCGGCCGCGGCGAAAGCGCGGACGGCACGGTGTATGGCGGTATCGTGTATTACGACCGTCAGGGCAATGTGGTCAAGCGCCACCGCATCGATTTGGGCGAAGACTGCCTGTTGTTCACGCCCATCATCAACGCTCTTACGATGAACCCCTATGCGTTCATTCCCGATGAACAGCAGGAATACCTCTACTTTTACCGTTTCAGCAAGGGTGAAGCCGCTGGCCGGGGCTTCGGCATCGCCAACGAAGAAGAAACGCTCTACAAATGGCAGGACAACGACCGGGACGGCACTTTCTCGAGCGCGGGCGTACTTACCAACGAGGCCGCCACGGAGCTGAAAAACCTCTATGTTTCCTGGGCGGGAGAAACCGCCACCAAACACGTGTTCTACAAGCTGCCCTTGAGGAATATCGAACTCCGGGGCGAAGGAACGCAGGCCTCACCCTACATTATCACCACCCCGGGCGAACTCGACATGGTACGGAACTATCCCGAAGCGTGGTTCATCTTGGGCAACGATATCGATATGGCTTCCTTTACGGGTGTGAACATGAAGGGTTTCAACTCGATTCCGACATTCAAAGGAAACTTTGACGGCAAGGGACACTTTATCGAAAACATTATTATCAACGGAAACGGCATCTTCAAGAATGTGGAAGGCGGAACCATCGCCAACCTTTCGTTGCGCAACGTGGCGTTTTCTTCCACGGGCCGCGCCGATGTGGGAACGATTGCCGGCTGCCTGATGTTGGAAAGCAAGATGACGAACTGCCACGTAGAAAGCGACATTGTCGTGAACAGCGACCGTGTGGGCGGTCTTGCGGGGCAGGCGGTGAACGCTTCGGTGATTGACCGTTGCAGCTTTACGGGCAATATTTCGGGTTCTTCCGAAAATGTGGGCGGCATTGTGGGCGATATGCGCACGAGCGGCACGGTATACCATTCCTATGCGAAAGGTTCGGTGTCGGGAAAAGAAAATGTGGGAGGCATTGTGGGTTCGATGCTGAACGGCGCCGTTGTGGAAGACTGCTACTCGACCGCTTCGGTATATGCCTCGGCCTATGAAGCGGGCGGCATTGTGGGAGAAAATGACGGTGCCCAGGTTCGGCGCACCTACGCCACCGGCAAAGTCGAAGTGGATACTTTGTTCGAGTCGAAATGGTTCAAGGGCACGGCGGGTGGCATCGCCGGCTTCACCGTACCCAATACTTTCCGCGGTCAGATAAAGTATTCCTTTGCCCTCAACGATACCGTTACCGCTCCCTCGGATGCCTACCGTGTGGCGGCAACCGAGTATTATATATCCACCGATACAGTAAAGTCGTTGGATTCCAACTTCGCCTTGGCTTCGATGAAAATCGGCCCGAAGAATGCCTTGGCTACGGTAAACAATGATTCTTGTGTTATGGACAGGAATCATGGGGAGTCGGGTTCGTTGGAAACCTTCAACCATGCGTTCTACGAAAAATATACTTGGCAGTTCGGAAACAATGCCTCCGCTCCCTGGCAGATGACGGGAAACAAGCCCACACTGTGGTGGGAAACGCTCGTGCGCGGCGTCAACCTTTCTTCCCGCCGTGTCACGGTGGCCAAAGGAGGTTCGGTTACGCTCACGGCCAACATTATTCCGGCCGATGCCGGAAACAAGACTTTGGTCTGGACTTCCGACGCTCCGCAGGTAGCTATGGTGAACCAGCAAGGAGTGGTTACCGGCAACACGGCCGGCAAAGCGGTCGTTACCGTATCGACGCCGGACGGGCTCTACGCTGCTTCTTGTGAAGTAACCGTAATCATTGCCGTGGAACAGGTAATCTTTCCCCAAAAGGAAATGACGGTTCCCGTCGGTTATACGGTTCCGCTTTCGGTTACCGTTTTGCCTGAAAACGCCACCGACAAGACCGTGCTTTACCAATCGTTGAATCCCGCCATCGCGATTACGGGCGGTCCTGCTGTGTATGGCGTGGAAGTGGGCAGAACCCAAATCGTGGCGATGTCTGAACAGAGCGGTGTTTCCGATACCTGTACGGTTTATGTGGAAGTGCCCATCACCGGTATCGTGCTGAACGAAAGCAACATCACGATGGATAAGAAAACGCCTGTCTTCCAGCTTACGGCTACCGTTTACCCGGAAGAAGCCGCAAACAGCCGTCTGTTGTGGAAGACCGCCGACAAGAAGGTGGCCTATGTTACCCAAACGGGCGAGGTTCATGCCCAGGACAAGGGCGAAACGATGATTACCGTAAGCTCGTGGGATGAAAAGGTTTCCGCCCTGTGTTTCGTAACTGTTACCGAACCGGTGGCGAACGAGAACGGAATGCGCAACATGATTACTGCCTGTGCCATGAACGATGAAATCGTGGTTACCGCCACCTGCGGTATGGAATGGATTAAACTTTACAACCTTTCGGGTCAATGTGTGGCCAGCCGTACCGGTATCGCTGCGGACAAGGTTACGGTGGATGCGGCCAAGATGCCGCAAGGCCTCTATCTGATACAGATTGGTCTTGCCGGCGGAAAGACCGCCACGACCAAGGTGATGAGGTAACAGCCTCATGCCGGATAGAGGAAGCGCCCTTCGGAATTTTCCGAAGGGCGCTTTTTTTTGCCCGCCGCGTGGAAATCACGGGGTTTGCCGGCGGCATCGTCGATAAAAAAGACCCTGTTTACAAAAAATGAATATATTTGCTTGGAAAAGAAGCTGAAAAATGCTGTTGAAATGTAATGTGAAAGCCGTCAGGAATCTATTTATCTCTTTGATAAACAGGAGTTTTTGTAAAACTCTTGTGTTCGTTTTGCTGGCTTTCGGCGGCAGGTCTTTCGCCGAGGGGACAGACAGTCTTCCGTTTTTCGACCGGATGCTTTCTTTCCAGAGCGGTCTGTCGGTTCAGGAGCAAATTTTAATTACCAAACAAGCAGAAAAATACGCGCAAAAGAAAGGGGATGTTTACAAGAGTTTCGCCTATGCCGCCCAACGGGGATCCCTGTATTTCTCGGCCGACAACGGCGATTCGTGCCTGTTGGTTTATTCGGCCCTGATTCCCGGCATTGAAAAGCAGGTGGAACAGACCGGAGAGGAACGTTGGAAGGTACTCTTGGTGGAATGTTATTCGGATATCGCCCTAAGTTTGATGTTCAAGGAACAGAGCGACTCGGCGATGCTTATCTACCAGGGGCTTCTGCTCCGTTTCGAAAAAGATTCCATTCCGCAGGTAAACGCCAAGTGCCTTAACGGTATCGGGGTGGTGTTCGCCTACCGCAAACTGTTCGACCTGGCGGAAAAAAACATGCTTTCGGCTTTGGAACAATATGCCTTGGTGAACAATATGCGCGGCATTTTTGCCGTAAGTTCCAATATGGTGGCGCTTTTCCAGTCGCAGGGATTGTTTGAGGAAGCCTTGCCGTACGGCATACGCGCCTACCGTATCGCCCATTCCGAGAATTATAACGGGCAGGAGCTTATCTACGCTTCGCTGGCGATGGGTTCCATCTATTCGGGCTTGATGCGGTACGATATCGCCCTGCCTTATTTCGAGGAGGCGGTAAAGTTGGCGCGGGAAAAGGAATTTACACATATGGAGGGTTTTGCCGAAGCCTCTTATGCCAGGAATCTTTTCCATTTGGGGCAATATGCACAGGCGCGCCAGGTGGCGGAGGATGCCTTGCGGCAGATAAAGGACAAGAAAAAATACGACCTGCAGGTGGATTTGCTGCATCTGTTGAGCCAGGTGGCGGAGAAGCAGAACGATGTGGGTTCGGCCTTGCGTTACTTGAAGGAATATATCGTGGTGCGCGATTCGCAGATGGCGTTGGAAAATATGCGGCAACTGTTGGGCGTTCAATACCGTTACGACAATTACCGTCTGGAACAGGAAGCACGCAACGATGCCAACGAACTTCATTTGGCAACCATGCGCGCCCGGAACCGCGTGCTGTGGATTATTGTGCTGGCGGTAAGCGTGGCGTTGATGATAACGGTGATAGGTTTTCTTTTCAAACGGCTGGTGCAGTTCCGCCGGTCGGAGGAAATCATCAAGGCGGAATCCCGCCGGCAGATAAAGACCGTGGAAGAACAGATAGAAGTAAAAAACAAAGAGTTGGCTACAAATGCCTTGCAATTTTTGAGGCTCAGGAATCTACAGGATTCCATCATGAAAGAGCTGCGGCAGCTCAAGACGGCCTTTACGCTGCGGGGCAAGGAAAAACGGCAGGTGTGCGACATCGAGGAACTTGCCAAGCAGATAGCTTCCGAACGGGAATGGAAAGATTTTCAACTTTATTTCGAGCAGGTGGACAAGGAGTTTTTCCGCAAGCTCTCCGAGCGTTATCCCGACCTTACCTCCAACGAAAAACATCTGTGCGTGCTGTTCAAGTTAGGATTGACCAACAAGGACGTGGCGAGCCTTACGGGTCGTTCCCTGCAATCCATCGGCATGGCCAAATTCAGGCTCAAATCAAAGCTGCAGGCCGACAATAGCGAGGAACTGAGCCAATTTCTCAACTCGTTGTAGAAAACGCCGCAGAACCCCTGTAAACGAAAAACGCCGGAACAGAATCACTGTCCCGGCGTTTTTTTATGGCGATATTCCGTTTTTAAATCTTGGCTATCTTGATTATCTGCCAGCCGTTGGCGGTGAGAATCTTGGCGATATAGGCGCCCGGCGACAGATTTTCGATATTGATTTCCTGTTTCTGCACGCCTTGGGCAAAGTGCTGCGCCAGTACCCGCTGCCCGTTGGAGGCATAGAGTTCCACCGTGTAGAAATCGGAACCGCAGCCGTCAACGGTAATCCTGCCGTTGGCGGGGTTGGGATAGACCCGCAGCGCGGAAGCCGTTTCCAGCGGTTCGGCCGCCACCGTGGGGCTGCCTGTGAACACCGCCTCAATCTGGGTTTCGGCGGTTACGGTGTATTCCAGGAGCGTATCCCTGCCGAGGCTCTTGTCGTATTCCATCCAGCGGGAAAACGTGCAGCCCGGTGCAGGGTGGGCGACAAGCACTATTTTTTCGTCTTTCAGGAAAGCGCCGGCGCCTTCCACCCTGCCGCAGCCTTCGGGGCGGAGGGTCGTTTCCACCTTGTACAGTTCGGGAACATTCAGGTCTGTGCCGGTACGGAGCGAAGTGTCGCCTTCATACAGGGCGCGAACCCCGAAACGGTATATCCGGCTCATTTTCGTTATCCCGTGCCGGTATTCGGTTTCTTCGGTTTCTCCCACCAACACGTTATCGACAAAAACCTGATACGAAACCACTTTTTGGTCGGTCTGGGGCTTCTGCCAGGAGAGTTTTACCTGCAGGTTATCCCGTTCCGCCCGGAGCGATTCGGGTCGAGGAACACGGTTTTTAGACACGACCCGGAGCGCGGCGTCGGCGTCGATGATACCCGAATTGGCGCAGATGTTCTTGTTGTTGCTTTCATCGATGCTTTGCGCCGAAGACATCAATATATCGCGCATCAGGTAGGAATCGAGCGTGGAATCGACCGAAAGCAGCAGCCCGCAGAGCCCGCTCACGATGGGGGTCGCCATCGAAGTGCCATACATGCCGTCGTAGTATTGTCCCGTCAGTTCGGAATGTCCGCTTGTGCGGTATTTCTGCGAGGTGCAATAGGTGGAACTGAGGATGCAGTCTTGAGATTCTTCGTTGTTTCTGTTCATCATGAAGCCGCCCGGGGAGGCCACCGTTACCCATTCGCCGAAATTGGAGAAAGAGGAAATCTGGCGGTTGTCGTTGACGGAAGCCACCGAAATGACCCCCGGCAGGTAGCCCGGATACATCGGGCTGTCTTTGTAACGGTCGTTGCCCGCCGCCGCCACGACAACAATGCCGTTGTCGATGCAGGACTGCACGATGGCGCGGTCTGTCTCGGTAATCATATACCGGCCCCATGAAAGACTGATCACTTTGGCGCCGTGTTCGGCCGCCCAGCTGATGCCGGTAAAACCGTTGTCCATCGCCAGACCCGAAGGATCCGTTCCGGGGCAGGAAACGCCCATAAGCGTGATGCCCGAACCGATGGAGGCGATGCCGATGCCGTTGCCGCGGATGGCGCCCACCGCACCGGCAGTATGTGTGCCATGCGACCAATTATAAGAGGGACAGTTGATTACATTTGGACATTGGGGATCTTGCGGAACATCGGAAGGAGGGGCGGAATTGCCGGTCTGTCCGGTTCTTACATTATACTGGTTTTCGGGAGCGATGCCCAGATCGGGGTGGTTGCCCCAAATGGCGTTATCCACCACCGCCACCTTGATGTTCGCCTGTCCGGTCTGTTGCGCCCAGGCTTCTTCCGCATGAATCAGCTTGAGATGCCAGGAACCGTAACCGGTTTGGTACAGAGGGTCTGTGCCTTCTTCGGCTTTCGGAGCGGGCGTTTCGGCCATCTGCCCCTGCACGTAATAGACGGGAATCCTTTCCACCAGTTCGATACGGCTGTCCTGTCGCAGTTGGCGAACCAGTTCTTCGGCCTTGGCCGTGCTGTCGAACTTTAACTCGAATGTGCGTTCCAGCACAGGTTCTCCCAAGGTGCGCATACAGAACATGGTCTGATGCAGACCGTAGGCTTTCTGCAATTTTTGAAGGGATGCCTCTTTCTCGATGGCGGCAAAGCGGCTGTTGTTGGCCGTTTTGGGGCTTGCCAAAGCCTTGAAACGCACGTAAACGGCGTTTTCCACATAATCGGCATTCTGCGCCACGGCTTGCGGAAGGGTCATCGCGGCACAGAACAGGAGGCAGGATAAAAGTTTTGTCTTCATGGTTAGCGTTTCATCAGTTTATGGGTAAAGACGCCTTGTTCGTTTTCAACCTGCACGAAATACAGGCCCGAAACCAAAGAGGCGGTTTCCAGTTCAAAGAGGTTCTTGCCTGCCTGCAGCAGGATATTTTCGGTGCGGACGGTTTTTCCCTGCGCGTTGAAGATACGGAGCGTCGCCTTGCCGCCCTTGACGGCATCGAAGACCACGGAGCAGTGTTCGCCGGCAGGATTGGGATAGAGCGAAAGTGTCCGTCCGGCTGCCGGTCTCGCATCGTTGGCGGCGGAATGGCCGGGTTTGAGGTAGAAAGATTGCGAAACCTGATTGTTCTTGCTGTTCTGCAGGAAAATCACCGCCGCCATGTTTTCATAGCTCGAATAAATCTCCGGGCTTGATTTGTCGAAGGTATATTCAAAGTCTTTTTCGACCACGCCGCCGGTGGTTTCAATCGAAATCGGTGTACCCGTTATGCCGGGAACCATCTGGCGAACCACATTGTAGAGGTCTTTTTCCCCGTTATGCAGGGTGGACATCAGGTGGATGGAATCTTCGATAAGGCAGATCACCAGGTTGTAGTCGTTCATATCGGGCAGGTAGTTGGTAACCTTGGCGTGAATCCTGAAGGTTCCGTCTTCCCGCTCCAACGAGGCACTGATGCCGGTAGGTATCGTAACCTGTGCGAAACGGGCGATGGAATCGCGCAGGCGGTGACCGATGGTGGTGTCGGTAGGCCTGAAGACCCTTCCGTTCATATATACGGTAGGAGCGGCGTTCACATTGTAATGCTCGGCGCGGGCCAGAGAGTGTTCCGTTACCGTGGGATCACCCACCGAGGGGATGTCCACTTGGTATTTTACCACCGAGAAATGGCCGCTGTTGTCGGGCACATTGGCTTTCTGTTCGATAAAGATGGGGTGCATCCAGCTGTTCAGGGGCGCGCAGTTGGAGCACATTCCGCTGGAGAACATCTCCAACAGCAGGTTTTTGCGCGGCAGGGAAGACTCCTTGACGCTGTAAAACATCGTGGAAGTGGTGTCGGAAGCGATGTTCTTGCCGTTGATTTTTTCCACCCATATCGAAAAGGTATGGTTTCCTTCGGTGTTAATCAATGTTGAAGTGGTGATATTCAATGTTTTATATGGTTCAATCTTAACATCCGAGAAAATTTCGCGCACCACTTCCCCACCGTCGGCCTGACGGCAGAGCGTATAGGAGACAATGGGGTCGGAACCGGTATTGAGCAAGGCGGCCTTGAAGATTATGTTTTGGGGGATACCCTGCAGGGTTACCGAAGGGGAGGCCGCCATTTCGGTAACCAGAGCCGCCACCGGTTCGGTTTCCAGAACCGCCACGTCATCCACACAGACCATGTATTTGCCGGAAGAGTTCTGTATAAAGGCGATATAGACTTCCTTGCCGGCGTATTCGGAAAGGTCTATCGTGTAATAGGTCCAGCTGGAGGGAGCAACCGCCACGGTTTGCAGGCTTGCCGTAAAGGACTCTTTTTCTTTGCCCGAAACAGAGATCTTCACTTCAAAACCGTCGCGGTATTCGGTATCCACACGTTTGGCGCGGAAAACGAGAACGGGATTCTTGGCCGAAGCGAGGTTGATGGCCGGGGTCACCATCCAGCGGTCGGCCACAGCATTTGCCTGAGTAAAGAACGAAACGGCGGCCGCCTGCCGGGAACCGTCCTTGTCCACCCACACGTTCCATGCCTGTGTAAAGTGAGACAGATCGTCGGGGGAGCTCGCCGGGGTATTGTTGTCGTTGTACAGTGTCCACGATTCCTTTACCTGGCCAACCGAGAAGCGGTCGGTGGCATCTTGAAAATCATCATGGAACAATACTTGTGCCGGAGCCTGCATGAGCAGGGCCAACAAAGCAAGGCTTGAGAATGCAAAACGTTTCATGGTATTTTTATTTGCTTATTTTAAACGAGACCGGTTGATTTCCTTTTGTTTTTACACAAACCACATAGATACCCGCCGGATAGGCGGCAAGGTCGAGGATCTCTGTCCTGGCGCGCAGTACGCACTGTCCCGACATGGAGAAGACATCGGCGTATTCCAGCATCCCTTCCACGCCCGAAATACCGAAACGCTGACTTCCGTCCTGAAGGCGGTTCACGCGGATGTTTTCCGCAAAGTTTGCCGGATTGTTGGCGACAGGGGCGTTCTGGTCTATCTCGATGGCGTTCTTGGCCGTGGTGTCGTAGGTATAGGTGCGGCCCGAAACGGGGCTGGTGTAAATGATTTTGGCCTGCACATTGTATTTACCCTCAAAAGGATAGGAAACGCTTATTTCTTTTCCCTCCGCCGTAAAAAGGTTGCTGCCAAAGAGACTCCACGTACAGGTGTCGGCTTCTGAAAGCAGACGTATCTTTATGTTTCTGTTAGGTTTAGCCACAGAAGGGGTGATGGAGAACTTGGGATACACGTTCAAGACCGAAATCACGTTTTCCTTACGGATGGTGCTGGTCTTGCCGTTTCGGGTAACCGTGAGCGTGGTGGCGAAATTTCCCGGTGTGTTGTAGAATACGGTGGGGGAGGCCAGATCCGAAACCGCCGGCTCGCCGCCTTCGAATACCCAATGGTAGGAATCTACGGTTCCGAAGGTATTGTCGTAATAACGGGCCGATTGGCGGTCGGCTATCTCGGCGTTGCGGTTGTGGAAGTCGGCGTCGGATACATTTCCGTCTTCGATATGCGTGTAATCGCCTTCTCCCAAGTAAATCCGGGCGGTCTGCAACACGGTATTGTCTTTCCGCGGACGGATTTTTCCGTTATAAAGTGTGTCGTAACCTCTTACCGTTTCATCCTGGATAAAAACCACCAGGTTGCCGTTCTTTACCGGAAAACGGCTTTTGGCGTAGTCGGCGCCGAAACGGAACGACAAATCGGCGTTTCCCTTGTCATCCAGTTCCACCATCGTTCCCTCCTGGTTGGGATACATAAACGTAAGAGCGTGGTTTACTTCGGATTGATTATACCATTTATAGACCAAATGGTCTTGCGTAAAGGCAAGATAAAGGCGTATCCGGCGGTCAATATCCGGTGCAACACGCTGTATATGAACGTTTATTGAGAAACTGTCGCGCGAATGCATGCGGTCGGGAAAATGTGCTACCTCCAGTTTCAGTTCGTAGGGGGTCTTTCGGCTGGCGGCCTCTTCGATGGATTGCCGTATCTTGTTTGTTTTCTCAACTTTTTTACCGTTTACAAAGGCCGAAGGCAAGGATTGGACGGTATCGTAATAGCCGCTGCGCCCATAGGCATCGTAGTTGTAGAGAAAGGCCACTTCGGGGCGGGTTTCGCCGATATGGTAGCCCACAATCGCCATATTTTCAATCTGTTTTGCTATTGCAACAAGGCTGTCTGTAAGTGCGGGACAATTGTTGCACCAGGTGCCGCCGAAATCTTCCACCAATACAAAGCCATAGGGTACGCTGTCTTGCGTGGCGGCCAAGGCATTTCTTGATGGCACAGCCATTAAAGCGCTGAACATCAAGAAAAACATAAGATGTTTGTTGCGTCTGTCTTTCATTTTTAATACAAGGTATTATAGAAATCGTAAAGGTAAAGATACAATATGGAAGTTAAAAATATCCGATGAGCCAAAAAAAGTTTTATAAGCTTTTGAAAAATTTTCTTGACAAAGCATCCCCCGATTGTTTTTAAATTATTTATAATAAATAAGATAATTATCATTTGAGAGGGTTTTCAAGGCTTTACCTTTGGGGGCGGCAGCCCGTAAGGAGGCTTTTTTACGCCGATATTTCCGCCGCTCTTTTTATGGTTCTTTTAATAATTTGTATTTTTGTTTTTTAATGGGATGCGAAATGAAATGTTGCGATAAGGTTACAGAAAGTTTTCACCCCTTATTATACAACTTCGGTAAAGAAAAAGTAAAATTGCAAATGAAGGATTGGAGTACGACGATACGATTCTGCTGAACAGCCTCACGGAAAAAACGCTTGTACTCCGCAAAAATAATCATAAAATGAAAAGATTTTCTTTGTTTTTGGTGTGCCTGTTGGCAACGGTGGGTATGACTCAGGCGGGATTGCCACTCAAGTCTTACACCCTGCAGAAAACAGAATCGGTGTCATTGCACGTGTTTTCGGACGATGCCACGACCATCGATTATCTCAAGAATGGCGACACTTTGGGCATTGCAAGCTATGACGCTTTGGTTTTCTTAGGAGACAACTCCCTAGAAAAGAAAGTCAAACAATCCGACAATTTTGCACCGGTAAAAAGTGGCTTACGAGATATAGGCTTTTCGTTTCCAATAGAAAACAATACTTTTACCAAGTTTGGTATTTCTGGAAATGGTTTTATTTCTTTTGGAGATACTGCCCTTTCTTTGGGATTGCTTGATGGAAGACTGAATGGAAACAGAACAGGCGAGAACTTTTGGGGTGTCTATTTGATGACTGGGGAACCGGGAGATAAGGGACAGAATATGGTATATGCTGAGAACAACACCAAAAGATATATAGTTACTCCGGCTTTGATTTTGGTGGGTTCGGACACCAAGATACAATATGAAACCATAAACGATACGCTGTATATCGGTTTTGAAAAATTGCATGTTCTCGATAATGAGGGTAACCATAAACTTACCGCCACCTATCAGTATGCGGTGGAAGCCGGTGGTACAATATCCCTGTTGATAGGCAATATTGTTCCTGAAGAAGAAGAAAAGTATTTCCTCCGTACGGTTTTCGCTTCCAGCAACACAATGCTGGTTCTCAATTTTGAAGAAGAGGATCTGAATCCTTGGGGTGGCACTCCGTCTATAGTTTTGGGAGTAGCTTCGAGCCAATATAGCAATACCAAATACTCAATGGTTCCTCCGCTTCCTTGTTCCGCCATCAATGATTTTTCCATCGATTGGACCGGCAAGATAACCGCCGCCCCCGATATGATTTCATTTGAATATGACTTTTACGACACAGAAAAGGCCACCAATCTGTTGATGGTTCTCTCCACTTCGGATGCGGCTTTGAAAAGCAAGCTGACCGACAAAAAGACATATCTCGATTCACATAAAATCGACAATTTCCCTGTCCGTGTGGCTCAAAACGGCTACGCTAGGAATTTTACCGACCTAACGCCGAGCACCACCTATTGGCTGCATGTTTTTCCCTATAACACCAACTGCGCCGACGGCCCCATCTACGGCCAGGAAATCATACAGCCCGTCACCACCTCCCTGACTTCTTTGGGCGGCATAGCGGTTACTTCCATCAACGGGGATACGATAGACTTGGCTGTTTCGGCCGGAAACTCAAAATATATCCTCGGGGTTTCGAATACCAAGATATACAATTACAGAGCCCAACCCATAAGCGGAATACTGAAAGACGGCATATCCCATCAAACCGGCGATATCATCCCCTTCCGATATAGCGAAAACAGTGTTGAGGTATCGGCGGATATCAAGATTCTTGCCGTGAACGCTACCGATACCACCTTCAGAATGACCGGCGCCGAAGCGGGAAAGGATTATTTCTTCTACGCCTGGGCTATGAACGGAGAGGGAGAAAACACCAGGTATTCTTTCGATTATGTGGAAGCTTCCGGCAGAACGACAACCGAAACGCCTGTCGTTCTCGATTTTGCGGGCAAGGAAATGCTGGATCTGCCTGCCGGATGGTCATCGTCGGTTGTTGACGGGGACAAGAATTTTTCGATAACGACTTATTCAAGAGTCTGGGATGCTCCCGTATTGGCATGCGAGCATTTCTATACCGAATCCACCACGGGCACGGCTTCCGCCTGGACGGTTTCGCCCTGGTTCAAAGGCTCCGGAAACATGCAGGCTGTTTTCAATGTAACTTTCTATACGCATATTTATAGTCAGTTGGAGGGATCTTCCCCCGCTTTTTCCAAATCCATAAATGCTTCCGACTCGGTGGTTTTCCAGATTCAGGAAAAAGGCGAGGAAGGTTGGCATACGATAGGACGTATCAACAGCGGCAGTACTTGGAAAGCGGCTTTCAACGAAATCATATCGGATGCTTTTGCTCCGGCAAATGAATTCCGTTTCCGTATTGTCTTCTACCAAGACGCCCAAACGGCATCCGCCACCTCGGATGGACGTTATTTCGCCATAAAAAGCCTGGGGATTGAAAAAGCCAATTCCTGCATGTATCCGGTGGATATCGTTGTGCCGGAAGACAGCATGGGCTACCGTTCGGCCAAAATCATGTGGACAGACCCCGGCGAAGGCTGGAACAACTCCTACGTTGTAAAATACCGTGAGGCTGAGGCGGATGATGAAACCGGTTGGTACACGGTAAGGGTCAACGAACCGCAGGCGGTTTTGAGCGGATTGAAGACGGGAACGGACTATGTGGCGGAAATCAATACCTTATGTTCGGCGGATGAATCGTCGCTTGCCAAAAGTATTTCTTTCAAAACCGCCAGAAATATCGTGTATGAAGAAAAAGATTTCAACGCGAGTCTGTCTGAATTGGGATACCTTTCGTTGAAAGGCAATCTGGGTTCGGAACTGAGGCCCGCCGCAGACGGCGAACGGAACTGGTTTGTCTTCAAGGATGAAACCGCAGATGGTGAACCTTCCGTAGTGATGATCGACAAAATGACGAATGCCGCCAACAGCTGGCTGGTGCTTCCGGTGCTTTTTGCCGGTTCCGACGGCAAGGTAAAACTCACGGTGGGCATGTCGGCTTGGCTCGATGATGCAAGCGGTGCCGAAAAAGAAAGGAAAGCGGCCACCGGCATCGACCACGACACGCTCTTTATCTACCGTTCGGCCAACAAAACCTTTACCGCCGAATCTGAAATCGTGGGCAAAGTGATTTTGGATAACCTTACCCCCCAATACCAAAATCTGGAATTCGAGTTTGAAGTGGAAGCCGCCTCTCCCAACGTATTCGCTTTTTATTTCCGCAAAATTGCCGATAACGGCAACAACGACAACGAAAGCAGCCTGGGCATCAATCTGATTAAGTTCGAATATACCCAGGCCGAGTTTCCGGAAATACAGAATCTGCGCTTCTCCAACGTTACCATGTCCGGTCTTACCGTACATTGGGAAGGCGAGGCGGAAAGCTACGCCTTGCTGTACAAGAAACGCGGGGCTGAAAAATACGATACTCTCTATACCGAAAATACCGAATACACCCTTACAGGATTGGATGCTGAAACCGTCTATAGTTTCTGTGTGTTCGGCTATTACGGCGCGGACCGCACCTTGCCCGGCCCTGTATCGAAAGAACGTTCCATCGTTACCGCTTCCGCGCCTTCTTGCGGCACGCCCACCGATTTGGTTTCGGAATACGATGCGGAAGCCAACACGGCCACTTTGAGTTGGAAACCGGGCGAAAGCAATAATGGCAATACCATTGTTTATGTCCGTATGGCGAGCACACAGACGTATGATTCCGTTGTGGCACCGGAATCCTCCCATGTTCTGCAAAACCTGCAGACCAATGTGGTTTACCATTGGTGCGTTCGGGCGGTCTGCAATTCCACCTACTATAGCGAATTGAGCGATGAAGCGGAATTCAAGACGGCAGGTGTGGCGAACGCCGCTCTGGATTACGCACGTGGTCTGGTTATCCGCGTGAACGGCCGCCAGATTGTGGTGGAAAACGCCTCCCGCCATTTCATCAAGACACTGAATGTTTACAGCGCTACGGGAATCCTGCTCAGAACCTATGCCGCCAATACCGACGGTAATGTGTTTATCCCGACCGACCTCAACCAAGGCATGGTCATCATCGAAGCCGTAGGTTCCGGTGCGGAAAGGTTCGCCGTTAAAGCGGTCATCATGTAAAATCGGGAAAGCCCCCCAAGGGTTTTCTTTAAAAGAAATAGAAACAACAAAAACCAAACAGAATGAAATTTATCAAAACCATGATTCTCGCCGGTTTCCTTTTAGGAACGGTGGGTATGTGTCTTCAGGCTCAGGAGCAGCCTCAAGACCGTGTCTTTCAGGGAAAGAAAGCCAAGATGATTGTGCTTGAAAGTCTGGCGGGCACAAATATGGTCAACTTATCCCGGAACGAAAAATATATCTATGGGGATCTCGGTGAGGGCGGCGAAGCCGGGTACATCTATGAGATCGCTACCGGAACACTTAAGGTTTATGAAGGGTTCAGTTTTGCCGAAGTAATCGATACGAACAACTACGTGGCTTCGAACCATATCATGAAGAATGGCCGGCGCATAGAATTCAAGAAACAAAATCTTCCCACCGACAGAGAACACGACTATGGTGCCAGTTGTGCCTCGGCGGACCTGAACGTGATCAGTTACGACACCTATATCGGAGCCAATTATGTGTCGGTGATTTTTGACGGAGAAGGCAACATCATCGATACCATGCCTCATTTTGAACCGAATCTCGGTGGCGGCTACGGTTCGTTTGTCATGGCAATGACGCCCGACGGCATGATGATGGCCGGACGTACTTCGATGGCGGAAGCCCATACCAATTTTACGCCCGCCATTTGGGACCGGTATGCCGACAAGACCGTTGCTACTACCATCGGCGATGTCTTGGACGATGACTGCCTGTTGGACGGTACGATGTACGGCATCAATGACGAAGGCACCATTGCCGTAGGGGAATTAACCTCTCTACCTTATTGGGTTGAATACAACAAATCCAACCAGCAATACAAAATGAATGAGATTCCCACCTTTCCCGGATATCAGATAGGATGGGGTTCCATGATTCAGGACAGTACCGTGTTGGGTATGGATCAATTGGACCATGTTTCCGTCTATGAACGTGTTCCTTGGCTGTATAATATCAAGTCGAAAGAAAAGGTTAGTTTCCATGACCATTTGCTGTACCGTTACGGTTTGGAAGAAAACGATATTTACCCCTACTTCACGGTGAGGTGTTTCTCGAAAAATCACAAAATCTTTGTCGGTTTCAGTTATAATGTAGCCTGGTATCCTTATTTGATTATTCTGGAAGACGAACAGGTGCATCCCGTGGTGCGTAATGTATCGATTCATCAACCGTACAAGCAGCCTTATGTACAGTTGAATTGGGAAGCTCCCCTCAACGGCGATTACACCGTGGCGGGATACAAGGTTTACTGCGACAGTGTGTGCATCGCAACCATCGAGGATGCCAAAACCCTGTCTTACAGGCATAACGATGTAATTCCCGGTATCCATAACTATCAGGTTCAGGCTTTTTATACCGATGGAGAAGCTTCCGACTACAGTCCGGAAAAGAAAATCTTCACCGTGGATGAAAACGGATGTTTGCCCGTTCAGGAAATAAACGCTAAAGTTATTTACAACCGCACAATAGATCTTACTTGGGGCCGACCTTCGGCAAATATCCTTCAAAAATCGGCGGCGCCCGCCATCAGGAAGGAAGAAAGAACCTCGGTGGCGAAAGGTGGCGCAGCACGCGAACCCAAATATATGGTGGACGGCAAGCTCGACTATGTGAGCCTGATGGATATGCTCAGCGAACATGCCGCCGTTGGCGTACGTGCAACAAACGGTTATCTGTATGTGGGCAATTACCGTACCAATATAATTTCCGTTTACAATGCCATTTCGGGCAATCTGATGAGGCAGGTGGAAGTGGACAACCTGTACGGCATGTTCGACATGACCTACCACAACAACACGCTTTATTGCGTTGGAGCCGACTCCAAGAACATTACCATGTTGAGCATAAACCCGAGGGATCCCTACGACATTACATTTGCCGGTACTATTCAGACCCCGACAAATTTGACCCACATTTCCTATCTGGAAGGATTGAACGATGGCGAAGATATGATTATGACCGGTAACTTCAACACCATCAAGTTCTATAAAGGCGATGCCGCGATAGCGTCCGATACGGCTGATTTCCACAAAACTTTCGACATCAAAGGCATGACGATTATCGGAACGGCCTACCACAATGGACGTCTCTTTATCGCCAACCAGCATGACGGCAACAGTTCCCTGGTTGAAACTTTCGATTGGGAAACCGGCAAGCATTTGTTCACTACCGACTTGGTGGCCATTCCCGCCTTGGCTGAAGTTGTAGCGGCCTCCCAAGGTTATTCCGCCTTGATGTCCGGTATCAGTATCGGACAGCTGGAAGACGGAACGGTGGTTCTGGATGCCATGGTTCAACCCTTGGTGGCATATAACCAATTGGTTACGGTTGAAGTGGAAAGTTCTCCGGATGTAAAGGGTTTTATCGTTTACCGAGACGGCGTAAAAGTGAGCGACACGGTGAAAGCCCGTCATTTCTCGGAAGTAATCTTTGAGCCGGGAACATACGCTTATACGGTTGAGTATATTTCTGAGAACTGTTCGATAAAATCGGACGGCTTTGCCGTAGATTCGGCAACGATCGTTCCTATCGGAACCTGTATGCCTCCCACTCAGGTGAAAGTGTTCGAATCGAACGAAATCGCTTGTCTTTCCTGGGATGTTCCCAGCAAAGTGACCGATCCCAATATCGTAGGCTTTAATGTTTACCGCAACGGCGAACAACTTTGTGAACGTGTGTTGGAACTTCGGTTCAACGATGAAGCAATAGAAAAAGGCAAAGAATATATCTACCGCGTGGAAGCCTTCTATGACAATTCTTGCGTGGCTTCCGACTCGGTAAAGATTACGCCTACGTTCGAAGGTTATGCCGAAGCACCTGCGGCGGTAGCCGTAAAGGTCAATGAAAAAACGGAAAACAATAGCAGCTATACCTCCACCACCACTTGGGACTTGCCCAACTTTGAAGAACCGATGGCCTTGGGCTATTGCGGAAGCGTACCGGGCGGAGTCATCAATCTGGATGGAACCAACACTGTTTATGGTCTTATCGGTTGGACTCAGCTGGACAATGACCTCGAACCGTACAAAGACCTTTATATTGTAGGTATTGAGTTTATGATCGGTGCGCCGGTAAACAGCATCAACGGGGTGGTATATATCGACAACCGTTTGGTTTGGAGCGAACCCATGAACCGTGTGAGCATACAGCAGTGGCACAAGCATTTCTTCAAGAAGTCTTTCTCGATGAACCAAAAAGTGGAAATCGCCACAGGTTATGCTTTCTCTTTCAATTTGGAAAATACTACCGATGGTATCATAGTTTATGATATGGGTCCTGCCGTAGCGAACAAAGGGGACATCCTTTCACCTGACGGTGTTGATATATACTCCCTGAAGGGTTCCGGTGTAGATGCCAACTTGATGATCAACGCCCTTGTGGTACGCAAACGTGATTTGGAACAGGCTTCCAAGATGGAAGATGGCATGGAATACCTCAAGACCAAGGCTTTCTCCACGGGAGCTTTGAAGATTACCGAACCCAGGCCGATTCAAAACGCGCCCAAGACCACCAGCGAAAGCTACACTTTGAAAGGTTTCAACGTATATCGCGATGGCGAAAAACGGAACCAAGAACTTTTGAAAACTTTCAGCTTTGAAGATAACGGTTTGGTTGCCGGCGGTGAATACGAATATGTGGTATCTGCCGTTTATGCCGACCAAGAAGTGAAATCCGAAGGAGTTTGGATAAGCGGTGTGGCCAACAGCGAAGCCGAAGCCGTTTGCCCGGTATCCTTCCTGCCCAACCCGGTACAGGATATGCTCTACATCAAGGGCGAATACGCTTCCTTGTCGCTTATCGACATGACCGGCCGCGTGGTTCTTTCCGATGTACGCAATGTTCAAAGCCTGCCGATGGCCAACTTCCAGAGCGGTATCTACTTTGTGAAGGTAACCGCCGAAAACGGACAGGTTTACATTACCAAGATCGTGAAGAAGTAAAATGACTATTGAGCAGGCCTCGGTTGAGGTTTGTTAATTGATAGTTTGTGTTTCGGTTGAGCCCCCGCGAAAGCGGGGGCTTTTTTATGCTTATTCAACGGAACACGAGGGCGGTATTTGCAATTCAAAAGAAAAAGCCTATCTTTGCAACCCCTTTCCGATGGAACCCGGACGATAGAGCCGGTAAGTCGGAGAGCCCTTTCAAGACCAAATATATTTCCGGAGGTCACGTAGCTCAGCCGGTAGAGCACATCCCTTTTAAGGATGGGGCCCTGGGTTCGAATCCCAGCGTGACCACAGACAGAGGATGCTCCCAAGGCATCCTCTTTTTATTTTAACGCTATTGCTATGGAAACCTTATCGGCGGCCGACCAACGGCAACTCCAACACAAAGGCATTTCGCAGGAAGCCTTGCAGTTACAGTTAGACGGTTTCAAGACCGGTTTTCCCTTTGCCCGCCTGGTGGCGCCCGCTTCGGCAGGAAACGGGGTGGAAAGCTTTACGGCGGAAGAAATGGAACGCTACCGCCGCCTGTACCGGGAAAAATCGGGAAGCGAAAAGATTCTCAAGTTCGTTCCCGCCTCGGGTGCCGCCACGCGCATGTTCAAGAGCCTCTACGCCTTTTGGCAGCAGTGCCGCCAGGACAGGCAGGCCGCGCCCGGTGCCGACGTGCAGGCTTTTTTCGACCACCTGCCGCGCTTTGCCTTCTATGCCGACTTGGAACAGGCCGTTCTTAAGGCCACCGGCAAGCGTTTGCAAGAAGCCGTGGCGCAGCAAGACTACGCCAGCGTGCTGGAATGCCTGCTGGAAGAAAAAGGCCTCGGCTACGGGCATCTTCCCAAGGCCTTGCTGCTGTTTCACCGCTATGAAGACGGGCCGGTAACGGCCTTGGAGGAACACTTGGCCGAAGCGGCGCTCTATGCGGCCTCCGACGGGGTGTGCCGCCTGCATTTCACGCTCTCGCCCGAGCACAAGGCCGCCTTTGCCCAACGGCTCGGGAAGGTGCTTCCCACCTACGAGAAACGCTACGGGGTGCGCTACATCATCCACACTTCCGAACAGAAGCCGAACACCGACACGGTGGCGGTTACCCCCGACAACCGGATTTTCCGCGACCCGGACGGCAACATGGTGTTCCGCCCCGGCGGACACGGCGCGCTGATCGAGAATCTCAACGAGCAGGAGGCCGACATCATCTTTATCAAGAACATCGACAACATCACCGTTTCTTCCCTGCGCGCCGACACCCAGGCCTATAAGGAACTGCTGGCGGGCGTGCTGGTGGAACGCCGCGAGGCCGTTTTCGCCATTCTCCGCCAAATCGAGGAAATCCAAAAACAGGGCGGCGCGGTTTCCGAAGCATTCTTGCGCGAAACCGAAGACTTTGCCCGCAAGCGCCTTTCCCTGCGCTTTTCCGAAAGTTTCAACCGGCTCGAACCTGCCGCCCGTCTGGAGGCCTTGCAAAAGGCGCTCGACCGCCCCATGCGCGTGTGCGGCGTGGTAAAGAACACCGGGGAACCGGGAGGCGGCCCGTTCTGGGTGCTTCCGCAGGGCGAGGAAGCCCCTTCCCTGCAGATTGTGGAATCCTCGCAGGTGGATATGGGGAACGCGGAACAGAAACGGATTTTCGAGACTTCGGTTTTTTTTAACCCCGTAGATTTGATTTGCAGCCCTTACAACCACCGGCACGATAAATTTAACCTTCCGCAGTTTATCGACCCGCAGACGGCCTTTATTTCGCTCAAATCGGTGCAGGGCACCGACATCAAGGCCATGGAGCTGCCCGGTTTGTGGAACGGGGCGATGGCGCGTTGGATCACGCTGTTCGTGGAAGTGCCCCAGAGCGTGTTCACGCCCGTCAAGACGGTCAACGACCTGCTGCGTGCCCAGCACCAGGCATAGGCGCCGTGTCCTGTAAGCCACCACATATTAATATAATTTTTTAACAATGAAAGACATAAAGAACTACATCCAGGAGAACAAGAACCGTTTTCTGGAAGAACTTTTCGGCCTGTTGCGCATTCCCTCCATCAGCAGCGAGGCCGCGCACAAGCCCGATATGGAAAAGGCGGCGGCGTATTGGAAGGCGCAGCTGCTCCAGGCCGGCGCCGACAGGGCCGAAGTGATGCCCACCGAGGGCAATCCGGTGGTGTACGGCGAAAAGCTCATCGACCCCAAGGCCAAGACCGTGCTGGTATATGGCCACTACGACGTGATGCCGGTGGATCCGGTGGAACTGTGGAAAACCCGGCCTTTCGAGCCGCAGGTTATCGGCGACCGCCTCTACGGACGCGGCGCGAACGACGACAAGGGGCAGTCTTTCATGCACGCCAAGGCGTTCGAATACATGGTAAGGGAAAACTGCCTGCCGTGCAACGTCAAGTTCATGCTCGAAGGCGAGGAGGAAATCGGTTCGCCCTCGCTGGAGAAATGGTGCGCCGACCATAAGGACATGCTTAAAGCCGATGTGATTCTGGTTTCCGACACTTCGATGATTGCGCCCGACGTGCCCAGCATCACCGTGGGGCTGCGCGGCCTGAGCTATGTGCAGGTAAGTGTCACCGGGCCGAACAAAGACCTCCATTCGGGCATTTTCGGCGGCGCGGTGGCCAACCCCGCCAACGTGCTGGCCGGGCTCATCGCGGGACTTATCGACGAAAACGGGCATATCACCGTGCCGGGCTTCTACGACGATGTGGTGGAAATCTCCGCCGCCGAACGGGCGGCCATGGCCAAGGCTCCCTTTGACGAAGCGGCTTACAGAAAGGCGCTGGATATAGAGGAAACGCAGGGCGAAAAAGGCTTTTCCACGATTGAACGCACAGGCATCCGCCCCTCGCTGGACGTGAACGGCATGTGGAGCGGCTATACCGGCGAAGGTGCCAAGACCGTGCTGCCTTCTACCGCGCACGCCAAGATCAGCATGCGGCTGGTGCCTAATCAGGATTGGGAAAAGATAGGCCGGCAGATTGCCGACTGCCTGCAGGAGTGCGCCCCCAAGAGCGTCAAGGTGGAAGTGGAGTTGCTGCACGGCGGGCAGGCCTACGGCGCCGATTTGCAGTCGGATGCCTACAAGGCTGCCGAACAGGCGTATATGGAGGTATATGGCAAGTTGCCCATCCCCACGCGCAGCGGCGGCAGCATTCCCATCATCGCGGCCTTCGAAAGGGTATTGGGTATCAAATCGCTTCTGATGGGCTTCGGCCTGGAAGCCGACGCGATTCACTCGCCCAACGAAAGCTACCTGCTCGAAAACTTCTACCGCGGTATAGAAACCATCACCGCGTTCTACAAACATTTTGGGAAATAAAATAACCTATCCACGAAGGAAATAACGGAATATAAATGGTTGGATGCAACGCCGCCGAGGGTGAACCCGAGGGAGCGTACTGAAGTACGTGACCGAGGCGTGAATCCCGAAGGCAAGGCAGCAGACAGCCGTTTATATTCCGTTATTTTTATTTTTCCCGGAAGAAAACTTTTACGGGAACTCCCGTGAAATCCCACAGCCGTCTTAGCTGGTTCTCCACAAAACGTTTGTAGGGATCCTTGACGTATTGCGGCAGGTTGCAGAAGAAGGCAAAGGCCGGATAGTTGCCCGGCAGCTGGGTGATATACTTGATTTTTACCGTCTTTCCTTTGTAGATGGGCGGCGGTGTCTGCTTGAGGATGGGCAGCAGCGTGTCGTTCAGCTCCGAGGTGGAGATGCGCCGCGAGCGGTTCTCATATACCGTTTTGGCCATTTCCAGCACCTTGAAGATACGTTGCTTGTTAATCACCGAGGTAAACACCACCGGCACGTCGTTGTCGGGCGCCAGGCGTTCGCGCACCACGGCTTCGTATTTGTTGAGCGTGTTGTTCTCTTTCTGCACCAAATCCCATTTGTTCACCACGACCACCACGCCTTTGTTGTTGCGGCGGCAGAGACTGAAAAGGTTCAAATCCTGGGCCTCGATACCGCTCGAGGCATCGAGCATCAAGATACATACATCGCTGTTTTCGATGGCGCGGATGGAGCGCATCACCGAGTAGAACTCGATATTTTCGGTTACTTTCTGCTTGCGGCGGATGCCGGCGGTATCCACCAGATAGAAATCGAAGTCAAAGAGGTTGTAGCGGGTCAGCACCGTGTCGCGCGTGGTGCCGGCAATCGGGGTAACGATGTTGCGTTCCTGCCCGATAAAGGCGTTGATGATGGACGATTTGCCCACATTCGGACGGCCGATGACGGTAAGCCGCGGCAGGTGGTCGGTGGGTTCTTCCTTGGTGTCGTCCATTTGGCGCACTAACTCGTCCAAAAGCTCGCCCGTGCCGCCGCCGTTGGCCGCCGAAAGGGTAAAGAGCGTGTCGAAGCCGAGCGCGTAGAACTCAGCGGAGAGCGCCAGTTTGTCGGGGCTGTCTATCTTGTTCACCACCAGGTGAACCGGTTTGTCGGTGCGCCGCAAAAGCCCCGCCACATCTTCGTCCATAGGCGTGATGCCTTCTTTGCCGTCCACCAGAAAGAGGATGATGTCGGCCTCGTCGATGGCCAGTTCCACCTGCTTGCGGATTTCGCGGTTAAAGGAATCTTCGTTGTCGAGCAGGTAACCGCCCGTGTCGATGACCGAAAACTCCTTGCCGTTCCAGTCGCCGGTGCCGTAGTTGCGGTCGCGCGTAACCCCGCTGGTTTCATCTACAATGGCGTCGCGGCTTTGGATAAGACGGTTAAACAGCGTGGATTTGCCTACGTTGGGCCTGCCCACAATGGCTACGATGTTGCGCATGGCTCGTGGTTTTACAAAAAAAGGCTCGCCCAAATCTTGTGCAAGCCTTTCTGCTTAGTAGCGGGGGCAGGATTCGAACCTACGACCTCCGGGTTATGAGCCCGACGAG
>CAMWTX010000002.1 GCA_947177315.1 uncultured Bacteroidales bacterium
ATATGTTTCTGAGCGGTGCGTTGCACGTTTACGATAAAGAAAGCGGCGAACTGTTCAATCCGGAAGAGTTCTACCGTAACGGCAAGCCGGTTCCCTTGAGCGACACCACAATAAAGAACTATCTGAATCAGGCTTTGAACCGTGCCACAGAAGACAAACGGCGCAATGATGGCCTGTATTACAACAACACGCACCGTCCGCACCATCACCGCCGCGCTCCGCAATATTCGTTCAGCAAGATTTCGATGGACGACCGCGACCTGCCGCGCCTGTTGGTGGGTGGAGATCGGGTAAAGGCCTACTATGCCTACGATGTGGCATCGGGTTGTGTGGTGGGGGCCGCATACAGCCGCAAGAAAGACGAAACGCTGTTTATCGACTGTCTGCGCGATATGTTCCGCATGATTGACCGCAACGGTTTTGGTGTTCCGATGGAGGTGGAAGTGGAACACCACTTGGTCAACCATTTTACGGACACCTTGATGCGTGCCGGAGCCATCTTCCCGTTCGTGCGTTGGTGTGCGGCGGGCAACTCGCAGGAAAAGCGAGCCGAACATTTGAACCGAGCCAAGAAGTACGGCACCGAAAAACAGTTGCAGGAACAACCTATCGGCAGGTGGTATTCAAGACATGAAGCCTATCGGACACCGTCAAAGAAGGTGAACAACGAATACGTGGAACGGCAATACGAATTTGATGTACTTGTTGCCGAAGACTTGGCAGCCATCAGGGCATTCAACAATTCCGTGCATCCGCGCCAAAAGACCTATGGCGGTATGACCCGCTGGGAGGTATTGCAGAACAATCTCAATCCGGCGTTGCGCCCCCTCGAAAAGGCTTCCATCTATCGTTATATCGGCGACAGAACGGAATGCAGCGTTGTACGCTCTCAATATGTGCGTGTGCAGCACGAAAAATACCAGTTGGCATCGCCCGAAATAATCGGCTTGCTCAAGCCCTACGACCTCAATGTAACGGCATACTATATGCGGGCGGAAAATGGCGATATACCGCATGTGTACCTCTATCAGGGCGACACATTCCTGTGTACATGCAACAAGATTGTGGCATACAATGAAGCCACGTGCGAACAAACGGACGAAGACCGCGCCAATATGCAGCGGCAAGCCGCCTATGTGGCTAAGTACGATAAGATGATTAAGGAACGTCAGCCCGCCCGTGTAGGCCTGCTGCGTCCGGAAGTCTTTGAGCAACAGCCCCGGGCCACAGCGGAAGAACTCACGGTAGAGATGCCCGAAACCGGAACGGAGGTAACGGTGGCAGATTCCTATGAGGCTTATTCGGAGCAATCCATGCGCGAAATGGCATTGGCCGACATTTAAACACTATTGAAACAACCTTTAAAAAGAATAAAAAAATGATGGCACCTGAACAACGAGAACTCATTTGGGCGGAAGTAATGCGCCGCAGAGAGAATTTCACCGGCAGCGACAGCCGCTTTGCCGTTACCCTTGGCATTTCAGCATCACAGTACAGTCGTTTGCGCAATGGAGAACGGGATCGTGTAATTGGCGATGACCAGTGGATCCGTATCGGCAGGAAACTGGACGTTTCGTTTGGCAAAGACAGATGGAAAGCCGCCAAGACACCGGCCTATATGTACATAGAAGCGCAGTTGGAACGCTGTCAACAGAACAGCATCAGCCGTATGTTGGTTGACAGAACCGGCATCGGCAAGACGTTCACGGCGCAGTGTTATGCCAAAACGCACAAGAACGCCATTTATGTGGATTGTTCGCAGGTAAAGACCAAGACATTGCTTATCCGCTTTATCGCAGAGGAATTTGGTCTGAGCAACAAAGGCACGTATCATGAGGTGTATGCCGATTTGGTTTACTACCTACAGGTTATGGATAAGCCGCTTATCATCCTCGATGAGGCGGGCGACCTGCAACGGGCGGCGTTCAATGAATTGAAGGCGCTCTACAACAAGACAAAAGGCTGCTGCGGGTTCTACATGATGGGGGCTGACGGTCTTAAAAAGAAGATTGAGAACGGTCGCAAACGCGAAGATGTGGGCTATGCGGAGAATTTCGACCGCTTCGGTTCCCGATATCAGAAAGCATCTCCCAACGATGCCAAGGAGTTTGAAATCTTTTTTGCCAACTGCGCGGCGGCCATCTGCAAGGTCAACGCTCCGGCAATGTCGTTTCAGACGTTGCTGCCGAAACTCAACTTTTCGTTGCGCCGTATTGAAGAGGAAATCAGGAAATAATGAGCAATAGACCGCTGACACTTCGCGACCTCGCGAATAAGAAATACCGCACCTTTCCCTTCATCGGCGAATGGTATGAACTGTTGGGCAATCCGGAATGCACGGGCAGATGGTTCGTTTGGGGCAACTCCGGCAATGGCAAAACCAACTTTGTGCTGCAACTGTGCAAGGTATTGCGCAAATATGGCAAGATTTTGGTGTTCAGCCTCGAAGAATCGGCAGATATGGCATTTCGGGATACATTGCTCAGTGTGTTCACGCCTGAAGACAGAGGCGTGTTCGTGTGGACACCGGAACAACTTCCCAATGGCTTGGCCGATATGGAGATGATTTTGGATCGGCGCGGAAGTCCGGCCATTGTGGTGTTTGATTCCATACAATGTATGAATCTTCGCAGTTATAAGATGTACACGGACTTTGTGCATAAGTATCCCAACAAGTTGATGATTTTCGTATCGCAGGCCGAAAAGCAGAATCCAAAGGGCGGTGTGGCTCACTCTGTCATGCACGATGCGGCAAAGAAGATATGGGTGGAGGGTTACCGGGCGTTTTGCAAGGGGCGCGGCAAACAGGGCGAATACACTATTTGGCCGGAGGGAGCGAAAAGGTATTGGGGTGTGGAAAGTAATGTTACCCCTTAAAGTCTTGCTGTCGGAACGGAATATGCTTCTGTGATAATTTCATAATCGGGCAATTCATACGACAACAGACGAGATAACGATCTATATAACGAGATTAAATATGCTGACCGCTTTTTACCAACAGAGACGGCAACGGAAACAAAAGCAACACACCATTGGTCATAAACAAAATGTTTATGCGGTGCATAATAGAATATTTGGCATGGCTCACAAGAAAAAGCACCCTGCAACGCATCGAAATGACCTTTGCAGGCCTCAATCTGTTTCCGGAACTGTTGTAAGTCAATACAACAATCCCGTGCCACGATGGTAATATTTAATAAAAGTGTTGTCTTGGCCATTGGACAAAAATACGAATAAAAAATAGGCAGTAACGGTTCGGTCGTATGCCATCTTCGACCGCCCGGTTCGATTCCGGGGCTGCCGCAAAACACAATTCAAAACAACAGATTTATGACACTTGACGGACACAACAAGGTAATTGCAGCGGGGTTCACGCTTATCCGCAAGCGCGATGTCCCGGAACCGGGCATTTGGTATAAGGATACCCACACGGGAGAATGGAGCAAGATGGCTCAATACAAGACCAAGGCGGCACGGGATAGACAATTCAAGGAATTACTGAAAAATGAACACATAGTAGAGGATTAATATGGCAGAATTAACCGACCAACAGACAGCGGCGGCCATTTGCCACCGCTACGGCATCAGCGATGAGCAGCGGAACCTCATGCTTTTCAATATCGGACACGTCTTTGCCGCTCAGTTTACGCATGGCGCGGAAATGGTCAAGGAGAAACTGTTTTGGGTCGTTTGGGCGCGGCTTTTCACTTCCGACGACCGTGGACTGCTCAAGTACCCGGAATTGGGCTCATTGCCTTATGCCGAAGTAAAGAATTGCATGACCACCGACACGCTCATTAAAAGAACGTTCTGCCGCCTGTATTACGGGGCTAAACGTCCCGACCGCAAGGTGAACCGTATGCCGACCGACCTCAATGTGTGGCGCAAGCGTTTGATTGCCGCCATCGGCGGCTGGCTCAGGATGACCGGCAGACAGGACGGCTTGGAGATTATTAAGGGCATCGCCTGTCGTGCCGCGAAGAAGGACGATTTCAACGCCATTCCCAAGCAGCAACTGGTATCGCTCTACAACGCCTTTTTGCAGCGGCAGAAAGATTTAAAAACCGTTAAAACAATATAACAATGAAAGAAAACATGGAAACAGTACAGATGAGTGCGGAGGAACGCAAGGAATATGAAGCGTTCCGCGCAGAAAGAATGAAAAAGGAAGCAGTCGAACGGATGCGCCAAGACCGTGAAGCCTACAAGCAGTTGGTCGATGAGACGGTCAACGCCATCTTCCCCGGACTGGAAGAAATCAGCGGGCTGCTTGCCCAGCGCAAGAAAGAGGCCTATGACCGCTTCCAACAGGCTCTTGCGATGAAGACGGAGCTCTACGAAAAGGCGGTCGGCTACAAGAGCCACACTTTCATCAACAATGAGGGGAACCGCCGCATCACGTTGGGGCAAAACGAAGTGGATGCCTACGATGATACCGTGAACGAAGGTATCGCAAAGGTCAAGGCTTTCATCGAATCCTTGGCTAAGGATGATGACAGCAAGATGCTTGTGGAGGGCATTCTGAAACTCTTGACCAAGGACAATAAGGGCAATCTGAAGGCTTCCCGTGTGATGCAGTTGCGCAAGATGGCCGATGAGAGCGGCAACGAGCAGTTTATTGACGGGGTTCGCATCATCGAGGCGGCCTACCGCCCCACCGTGTCGAAATTCTACGTCCGTGCCGAACGCAAGCTTGACAATGGCGAATGGGTGGCCGTGCCGCTCGGAATGACGGAGGCGTAATATGGAAGTGGTCTATATCAGCGGCAAAGTAACCGGTCGCCCATGGAATGAAGTGGAGGAACAATTCTTGAAGGCTTCAAGCGTTGTCCGTCATCATGGCTGCGTTCCGGTTGTGCCGATATTCCTGTGCAAATGGGGTTGGTCGTGGTTTGACTGCATGAGGGTCTGCATAGGTGAATTGGTGAATTGCGACAAGATTCTGATGTTGCCGGGGTGGAAAAAGAGCCGGGGTGCGAGGATTGAGTGGCTGGTGGCGTTGGCGTGCGGCATACCCGTACTAAAATACAAGAGCCATGAATCCGATTGATGTTTTGTACGACCCCAAGGCAAGCAAGGACACGCTGCGCCGTGCCCTTGCCGCCGCCCTTGGCGTACCGGTTCCAGAGGCGACCACGGCTACATCTTCCCTGTTCAACGCTTGCAGGGAGGTGTTTATGGAAGCCTACAACAACCATACGGGGCTGTCTTATCGCTTCGGCAGCCGGGACGGCATGGCCTTGCAGTCCATCATCGACCAGTTGCGCGTGCTCTTGGCCGACAAAGGTGATGAGAGTGTGCTGGGCGGTTTCCGCGCCCTGATCGCCAACCTGCCGGACTGGTACAGGCAGAACCAGTTCAACCTGCCTGTAATCGACAAAAAGTTCAACGACATTGTGTCTTCAATTAAATCAACCAAACATGGAAACAGCAGCCATATCAGTGCCGACTACAAACGCAGAGTTCTTGGCGACCTACTCGCCTGAACGGTGTGCCATCGCGTTCCGCGATGTACGCACCACCGAACAGGCCATTACACTTGCCAAAAGCGGCAATATCGCCACCTTGGGAGCCTTGCAGCGCAACTGCGGTGTGCAGAAGATTGCCGCCTTGCTCAAACTGTACCTTATTGAACTCAACGAAGTGCTGGGGTTGAAGTCTCCCATGACGGAAGCGCAGATAGACCAAGTGGCCGATGAAGTGCTTGCTCGGTATCGCTACCTTACGATGGCCGACATCAACCTTGTGTTCCGGCGCATCAAGTGCGGCGAATGCGGCAAATTATACGACAGGCTTACCATGCCGCAGTTGATGAGCATCTTTGCCGATTACGACACCGAGCGTGCCGAAATCGCAGCACAGCAGTCCATCGCTGAAGCGGAGTATTACAAGGGCGACCACACCCGGAGCTCCGATCATGCAAGGGATGTTTACCAACGCGCACGGAAAATGGAGTTTGAGAGGGCATTCAAGCCTAAGAAAAAGAAAGGGAAATAAAAAAGGCCACGCCCCGATTGCTCGTAACGTAGCCCCAACACCAATGGCAAAAGTACGAAAAATCGGTAAAAATGGCGTACAATCGAAAAGGTTATTTGTTGCGGGCAAAGAAAATACAAGAAATCGACAGGGAGCATTATGAGCCCTATCATGATTCTTGCCACAAGATGGTATGGCGTACGCATATACGTCCCCTCTATGGTTGCAGCTACAAGACCTTTCTAAAATATCTCAAAGCCCGGACGGACGAAGACCGAAATCCATCCGATGACAATCAATTAAGCCTTTTTTAAGCCTCCTATACGGAGGCTTTTTTTATAGACATTGCAGGTAAAACCTGTTGCTGTGATGTGGTTTTTACGGCAGTTCTGTCGGTATATCCACATCTATACCGAATAACAAATTCCCGAATTGCGTCTTCACGGATTGTTTTAGCGATATGGATACGGTGCATCGGGCTGAACGTAGCCCCGGAAAGGCCATGCAGGCATCTGTGCAGGGTGTTGATTAAGTCGAAGATGCGCAATTCCCGTTCCTTTTCTTCTTCCGGGCTTCCCTGGTCTATGCCGTTATAGATAAGGTCGGCCAAGGTTATCTGTATCTCTAAATCCGCTTGTTGTGCCTGGCGGGATAATTGGCTGTATGTGGCCTCTCCTAAATCAATAAGCGCACAGGGGAAGTTTACCGGCGGCTGCTCGATGTTAAGTTGCCCCCAGTTTTCGGCAACGTATAAGTCCGGAACGTTCTTTAATGCCGTTAAAACGGCGTTGAAAATGTCTTTCATGACTTCATTATTTTATCAAGTTGGTATTTGAGTTCCCGATCGGTCGCCTTTATGATATCGGGCGAAAAACCGAGATATTTCCGTTGGGGATAACGAACCTTGCGGGCAAACGCTTTCACTTGGTAACGTTTGCCACTCTTGGGATGCTTACGGTGGTGCGGCTTGATATGCTGCACCACATTACCGCCCTCGTTATGGATCTTGGCATAAGGAACCTTACCCAAGTCCACGCCCACCCGGACATGGTCGGCCAATGGGTGCGCCTTGACACTGTTTTGCAGTAGCCCCGTTTGGTGCAATATGCGTTTTCCTGCTGTTTTGGCCGTCTCTTTTTTGCGTTTCGGCCACTTGGTTGCAGACCCATTTGATATGAAGCCTTGCGCCGAGAAATTGGCATCTTTCATCTTTTCAGCCGCCCCGGCAACAAACTTTGGCAACTTTTTTACAAGCTGCTCTATTTGGGCGTGTTTACGCCGGAAGTCCCCAGGCATGTTTTGTAAATCGCGCATGATTGTGTATCTTTGTGATCATAAAAGAGGTAAGAATCGGAAACTGCAGCGGCCTGACCCGCCGGGTTGAGCAACAAAAGATTCTTACCTCTTTTTCTTTTTGAGCAACACTCCATTTCTAAATCTTTCCACATCTGAGCCACCATCACTTTTATAAAAGCTTAAAGCAATGTTATGGTTATTTAAGAAAAGTATCATTGGGCTATCTTGATAATATTTAATATAAACCTTTGCCTTATAGTGCTCATTCACTCTTTTTCCTCCCTGAAACGTAATCCATACTTCATCCGGATTGAAAAAGACACGCAGAATCTCATCAAAATAACTCCAACGTCTTTGTGGTTCCGGATGCTTGGCATTCGGCTTATCCTTGATGTCGCGCAATTTCACATACAATTGCTCGCGGGTAAACGTGGCCGAAGCCTGGTGCTTTTCATCCACCAAGGTAAACCCCTTGCCCGCTTCGCCATATTCGCCCTCCATGGTATCCCAAAAGGCATCGTAATCCTCTTTGCTCTTGATGTTGCCTTGGTAATCAGCCAATTTTTTAGGCTCCTGATAAATCTGCTCGATGGACTTCATGCCATAGTGCTTGGTGGCTGTCATCTGCTCAGCTTTGGCCGCAGCATTGGCTTTGTAATACGGGTGGTCATCCTTATCGAAGATATAGGAGGTGCCGACATTCTGCCGGAATGTCTTAGGCACATTTTTTCCACCTGTAATCATGGCGGTATCGCTATCGGTTATCCGTCTTGTTCTGCCGCCACGTCCTACCAAATGGTCGTATTCTCGCGCCGTGCGTTTGCGAACCGTACATCTACACCGCCACCCGTTAGGTGGATAATATTGAGTCCAAAATGGATCATCTATCGGCAGGATAGTGCCGTCCAGTGCGCGGTGTTCTTCCCTTACGCGTTCATCCCGTGCGGTTACATATTCAAGATACGGATGTGTGTCGGCACTGTTCTCGATATCGACCCAGCGGCTCCCTTGGGTGCCGGCAATCATTACCTGCTGTCGTTCCGTGTCTAAGAACTTCCCGTTATAATCGGCATCCACTTTCTTGCAGGCTCGGCGAAAATCATTCCGTGAACGGATATTGCCATTGCTGTCATAAACGCTATCCCTTATTTCCTTGGCTTCCGCATAGGATTTTGCCGCAGAAAACGAAAACAGGTTGTTTTGTACCCGATTTAACAGCTCGGTGTCTTTGACCGTCCAATCAGCACCAAACAAGTCTTTTTCATATCCCTTTACATAGGCCTCCATCAAGTTCTTGGCGGTTGGCCAATAAACGGAATCCAAAACCCTATCCTTATCTGCGCCATCATAAATGGCTTCGATGTCCGGGGCTAATTGGTCTTCGGAGAGTAATAACGTTCCAGTTCGACCGCCCCGCTGTGCGGGGCTGAGGCAAAAAAATCAGATTGTGCGGATAGTTCCTGCTGGGGCTGTCGGCGCTGGGCCTTTCCGGAGAAACGGATGCCGAACTTTTCGGTCAACCATTCTGGATCAACATCCAAATAAGGCAAAAGCCCTTGTACATACTTCCAAAGACTATCAAGGTCTTCCGTCTGTTGGAATTTGAATGATACACCCTGAGGAAAGAAGCCCATCTTGATTAAAGCCGGAATAACAACTGTATTCCAACATTGCACCACAAACTTCTTATCATGGGCAACTATTTTATCAAGCAATTCTTTACTGCTTTCTTCCTTGCTTCTGTTGCCGTTCACCGTATCTTGCCCAAGTACTGCTCCAATGATAAGCAGACTTGTTTCATCCCGGCAACATTGCATTAGGTTCCTGTACACGTCTCCGTTGGTATCAGCCCCTTTGGCAAAGCCAAATTCTTCGCTGCTATCGATAACGAAAGATGCCGCCGAACCCATATCCATCAGCATTTTCTCGGCCCGATCAAGCATTGCCGGGTCTTGCGTGTCTGTTTTGACGTATCGCGGAGGTATGCCGTATATCTCACACAATTCAGACCAACAGGACTGCGCAAAGCGTTTCATAAGGACATGCGGCACGGCTTTATTGAGGATTCCATAATCGTGAGGCTTCCCACCAAATTCAAGCAGCCAAGTGCCAAATTCTTTCGTTTTCCTATATGGAATACCGGTAGTGTCGTCTTCGCTTCGTAAAAGTTGCCCCGATTCAGGAATCAGATTGTTGCGGAATATATCTGCCAGGCGCATTGTACCGTCTTCGGTAATGAACTCAACCACCGTTACCCCGTACAGAATCGTATCAAGGATATGCCTATTCAGTTCATCATACCAAATCGACTGGTTTAACTTTTCGGTAAGTTCTTCGTTGATACTCTTATCCGTATTGCAGATTACACCAGGAGTGGACAGGGTATGACTGAACCGCAACACAATCTGACTTGTCAGATGGGCATCCAGTAGAATATCGTTGTATAAGTTATACAGTTTTGCCCTTTTGGGGGAATCAACATTGTCTGCCATTCGCAAGGCAGACTTCCATGAGCCTATGTCATTGCGGGTGCGGGTAATAGTCTTCGGAACAATCATGGATACAAAACCCTCACGGCGTTGAGGCTTCTTTGTTTCTTTTTCCATATTAAAACGGCGTTTAATCGGTGTTTAAATCAAAATGAATGGGTAAATTTCGGATTGCTTGTCAGGCGAAGCTTAGAGATGGCCGTACCATCATCAGACTGCTTGATCGGAAGGTCGGGCGCAATGGTTTTTCCGCTTTCTCCCACCCCGGCAACCAGTTTGAGCCACGAAATGGCATTGTCGTAGTAGATTTTTGCCTTATCAAAGAGGTAATTGGCATTGCTGATGCGAAGCAAATACCATATCGCCATACTCTTACAATGCTCTAAAACAAGCGGATTACGGTCTGTTCCTCGTGCATTGAAAATCTTGGTACAATCGTATTTCCCATTCAGATAACTGGTGGCTTCCTGAATGGCCATCAATATCGCTTGGTCAATGGCAACGTCATCGGCCTGCAAGTTCCCCATCGTGGAGGCCTTCATGGCCGTGCGCAGTTCATCACGTTCAATAAACATAGTTAGATGATATTTTGATATTCTTCCTTGGCATTGAAGCAAGGACAATATTTTATGAACTCTTCTTCGGCAATTTCGCCATCTCCATTCAGATCCGGGGAAAAATCCCGATGTCCTTGTATGGTTGCCAAAGGATAACGCGATTTGAGTTGCTCCAACAGAAACACAAGCGCGGCTTTCTGTTCCTCTGTGCGGTTGTCTTCCGGATTGCCGAAACCATCAACACCGCCCACATAGGCCACATTGACCGATACGGAGTTGAAACCTTTTACACCATTGCTGATTTTGTCTTCATCAAGCAGTTGCTCGATATGCCCGGAGGGCATGACCACATAATGATAGCCGGGGTTCTTCCAACCCAGTTCGCGCCAACCTTTTTTTAACCCGCTGATGGTTGTTGTCTGTTGAGATCCGGCTGTGCAATGCACGGCGATATACTTTATATTCCTCATTGTTATATAGATTTAAAAATGTCGAGATACCCTCGCTGTTGAACGAAATGCTGTTTTTTGTCGTTTGGAAACGGCGTTAAGCTTGGAAAAAGCACCCTCTGCGGCATCAGGGCCGTCCACCGCCGCTTCGCCCCCTTTCTCAAAAGCGAGATATTGATCCACCAATTCGATTTGGTCTGCATTATTGCGTTCTGCCTCATTGAAAAAGACATTACGCCGCTCAAAGAACGATTGTGTGGCCTCAATTCGGTCGTACTTATCTCCCTTGGGGCGTTTGTCGGCTCGAATCGGGATATGATAGCCTCGGCGATCCCCTTCTACATCAAAGTCGTTGATAAAATCATCCATCGAAAAGAAACCTTCAATGTAATACTTGATTTTAGGCACATTCTGTAACCCTGCTTTCTCATAAAGGTCATACAGCCATTGTGCCAAGGCAACCCGTGAGGATTGCCGTAAAAAGGTATGGATGACGTGGTATTCGCGCCCTATCTTCCCGATAAGAATCATACCCTTGAAACAGGCAGTCGCCTTATAGGACAAGTCCCCATAGAAAATCAATGCGTCATATTTTCTGAGCGGAAGCATCTGCTTCCATTGCATATCTTCCATCCGGAAAACCTTGCCGTCTTCTACATGGGTGTGCATATATTCGCGCATGAAAGACCGATACGGAGTATTGGCAAACTTTTCTCTCCAATAGGCTGCACTTGTTTTTTCGGGCCAATTAGGTTCAAAGGAAGATAAGTCCTTTACGGCTCGCACGGTAAGCACCTTATGGATAGGTTTCTTTCCCTCGCTGACAGCTTTACCCGCCAATGCCGTGAATTGCCGTTTAAGGCGGTTTGTAATGCTGTTTTTGTGGAAGTTATTGTTTGCGAAAACAAATCGTTTAGTGCTGCCGTCCGTTTCATCGAAACAGCCCATCAAATCTTCGAATATCCATTCAACCCCTTCACGCATCAGACGGTCGTTGTTTACGTGCCGTTTGTTGTCCACATCATCCACTACAATGTAATCCGGGCGTTCATCTTCCTCTCTAAGACCGCGAGGGTTCTGTCCGAAACCCAACGACATGAAGCGCACTCCATCTGTGGTCATAAACGCACCATCGCTCCAATCGCCAAACTTGTATTTGCTTCCGTAGTCGTTGATAAGACGTTTATTGTATTGTATCTGCGATTGCAGGGAAGACAGGAGTTTTTGCGCTTTTTTCTCCGTTTCGCCAATCAAAAGCATAAACCGCAGATCATGTCGGGCGAACATCAGGAATAAGGGTATGCCCATATCTGCATGAACAGACTTAGCTCCGGAGCGATAGATCTCCAGTAATTCATTCCACTCTGTATGGTCAATAATATCGCGGGCAAATTCCTTGTGAAACCGTGCACACGGAACCTTGGCATAGTTCGGGAAATAGTACTCAAACCATTTTACATAGTTGGCCTCAAGTTTCTTGATGCGGGTATGTTTTTCCTGCTCGGTTTCCCCAACATTAAGATATGTCGCTTTAGCTATTCGCCGGCAGTGTTCCTCGTAATTCGACAGCAGGCGTTCATATTGTTTAACTGTTGCCATATTCCCTTTCTTTTACCACCGAGATATATTGACGATGGAAGCGAGTGAAAACAACCGCTTGCTTCGGATCCACGGAGGCCATATAGTTGTCAAATTCTTTAAATACGGCAATGATAACAGATAGAGATACAGAACCATTGAAGTACTGTAACGCTTTTGCCGCCTTACTGAGAGCATCGGCATCAATAGTCGGTTTATTTCCCTCAGAAATCCGTTTAATTTCTTCGGTCAACTGCTTTCGGATAGTGTTAGGTGCAACGGCTATCTGATTGCGCTGTTGATCCCAGTCCATGCCTTTTCTCCATCGTGATAACGTTTGTTCGGGAATATCCAACTGTTTCGATATGTCGGTACAAGTCATACCATTTTCGATAAACAGTGTTTCCGCAGCCGAGTATAGTTTATGGCGTGGCATCTTGGGGCTTTCCTTTTTTGTATCAGTCTCCATAACCATCATTTTGATGTGCAAAAGTCCACCTTAAAACCCATCCTTAAAAAAATAGTGGAAACCCTTGGATATATTTTTGTTTTCAATGATTTAGCGCCTCTACCTTTGCCACGAAAAACGCACAAAATGGAATTTGTAGTAAACGATGAAACACGGGTAAACGACCGTGGTTTTATTCTTCTGAACGATGGGATGCAGGCTGAGCGTTACAACAGCAATCCTGTTATGCTCTATTCGCACGACTACCGTCAAGTTATTGGTCGATGGAAAGATCTAACAATTAAAGACGGTAAAATGTATCTGACACCGGAATTCGATGAAGATGATCCGGCGGCGAAAATCATCAAAGGAAAGGTTGAGCGCAATTTCTTGCGTGGTGCCTCTTTGGGGTTACGGCCAATCAATGCAGAATACCGTACCAATCCGGAAACAGGGGAAGAATGCCTGTACGTAACGGCATGGGAATGGATGGAATGTTCAATCTGTGCCATTCCATCTAATGCTTCCGCCCTTGCGGTACAGATATATGACGATTCCCGTAATCCGGTCAAAAAAGAACAGTTGTCCGCATACCTTGACCATGTTGTCAAGCTGTCGGCTACAGTACATAATCAAACCCCCAAAATCATGAAACTGAATTTGTCTGCCCAAGCCATTGAGGCATTGGGCCTTTCGGCGGAAGCCGGAATCGAAGATGTGGAAAGGGCAATCCTAAACCTTTCCACAAATGCTAAAAAAGCAAGTCAAGCGTTAAAAGAATTTCAGGATGCACGAGAAAATGCCTTGAAATTGTCTGCCGAGAAACTTGTTGATGATGCCATCGCAGCGGGTAAAATAACCGCCGACAAAAAGGATGGCTTTGTACGTCTTGCTATGGCCGACTTGGAAATGGCTAAAGAGGCTCTTGGCAACATGCCTGCAAAGAAAACCTATTCCAGTGCGATTTCGCCTGTCGGATTATCCGGAATTCCTGCAGAACGAAAGAACTGGACTGCAACGGACTGGATGCAGAAAGACATGTCCGGTCTGATGAAGCTGAAGGCTGAGATGCCTGAAGAGTACAACCGATTGTTTAACCTCTAAAAAAGAATAAAATGGCTATTAGTAAAGAACTTTGGCTCGAAACCATCGTTAATGGTCTTGTTCCTGCAACCTCTTTTTTGTCTCGATCGAAAAACTTTGATGAGTTTGTCGAGTACAACAAGTTGAACCTGGCAGAAGCCGGCGTTGACCCGAAAGTGTTAATTGACAATGCAACGTACCCGATTGGTACGACATCTCGCGAGGATATTCCCCATGAGTTGATTTTGCACACCTTCGACACTGAAAATACGGTTGTCCGTAACATCGAAGAAAAAGAATCTTCCTATGACAAAATGGCTTCAGTAACAGCAAGCCATAAGAATGCGTTGATTCGCAAGAGTGCTGCTTTTGCCGCTCATGCTTGGGCTCCGCAGAAAAACACGGACACCACCCCGGTCTTGAAGACGTCAGGTGCAACCACCAAGCGCGGAAGCAAAGCTTTCACTTTTGCAGACTTTCTCGAAATGGATCGTCTTTTCCGCTCGTTTGAAATTGATCCTGAAACGTTGACGGTTGTCCTGTCCCCTGCAGCCCGTGCCGACCTTATGGCTGAGGATATGAAACTGTACAAACAGATTCTGTCCGACAAACGGCTGTTCTCTTTCTTGTTGTTCGACACCACGGTATTGCCGACCTACAACCGTACATCGGGCAATAAAAATGCTTTTGGATCGGCAGTAACAGAAGAAGATGGTACAGCCTGTTTGGTATATTCTTCCGATTACGTATGCCGTGCCAAAGGAGATTTGGAAATGTTTGTAAAGTACAAAGATCCCGAACAACGTGGCGATGTTGTCGGTTTCCAAGAAAGGTTTACCGCTTGCCCCATCACGGGCAAATTTATTGGGGCTATCTACGAAGACCGATAAAGTAAGCAGAAGACCTGCATGCCTTAAAATCTGCGGCAGGGTTTGATCGCCCTGCCGCATAAATCTATTATCATGGACTCTCTTTGGGTAAAAATACTTGTTCCTACTGTTACGGCATTTCTTGGCGCATTTTCTCAGTGGCTATTTAATAGGCACCGTACCCGCCGCGAAGACAGTACACTGGATAAACGTAACGATGCACAATCAATTACCAATATCGATGCGGCTGTTAAAACGTGGAAGAATGTGGTTAATGCTTTGGAAGAACAGGTATCCAAGTTACTTGAACAGAGGCAGGAAGACAGCCGGCAAATAATGGCATTGTCGGAGGAGGTGTGCAATCTGAGGAAACAGGTTTACGATTTACAGTCTCGGTTGGCTTCACAAGCCCAATACCAACAGAAAATTGAGAGATATGAAAGGTTACTTGCTGAACACGGTATTGCTTATTAGCCTGTTGTCTGTCGGTTGCAAGCCGGCTCAGATGATAGGCGGCAGCACAGACCGATCGCACGAGAACGAACATATTGCCCGGCAAATCGACAGCGTGTTCATCTATAAGACCGACAGTGTTGTAATACGCGAAAAGGGCGATACATTGTTCATCTATCAATGCCGCACAGAATACCGCGACCGTTGGCGAGACCGTACCGACACCGTGGTCGTGCGCGACAGTATCGCTACCGACACGCCCGTAGTGGTCTATAAAACCATGACCGGGTGGCAGAACTTTCAGGTTTGGCTCGGTCGGATAGTGCTTGCAATCGGTCTTGGCTTTCTGATTTTGAAACTTATTAAACGCAATTTAAAACCCTTTTAAAATGGATAAAAAATCCCCCAAAACCGCCAAGGCGGTTAACCCCAAGGCTCTGGAAGAAGTCGAAACTCCGACCCCCGCAGCCGAACAGGCAGAGGTCGAAAACCCGACCCCCGCAGCCGAACAGGCAGAAGTCGGTCAACAGCCGGAAGATTCCAAGGAACCCACTACCCCCGCCAAGGCAAAGAGTCAAGGCAAAAAGAAGGCTGTTCCCGACTTTTTGAAAGGCTACCTCAAGGCCTATCCCAACGAAAAAGTCTTCCATGTAGCCTCTGACCATCAGGTCTTTCTTGACAAGGATTATAATCTTGCCAAGTTGCACCAAAACAGCCTCGGTAAAGGCGAAATCACAACGTATAACCTCTAAAAACGCAAAACCATGGCATTACCAGGAGTAAAAATAACCTTAGGTAACGGCGGGCTCGGACGTGTGGCCGCCACTGCGGACGGCATTGCAGGCTTGTTGCTGACAGGCGCGGCAGTGAGCGTTGACATCGAGACCAAAGCCGAAAACGGGAAAACCGAAACCTCGACTAAAGTGTTGTTCGAACTGAACAAGCATTATCAGTTCTCGTCCACCAAGGACTTGACCGCCCACGGTATTACCGCAGAAAACAACCCGCTCATCGACCGCGAAGTGCGTTCGTTCTACGCTCAAGCCGGCGAAGGTGTGGAACTTCACCTGTTGGCCGTCAGCAAAGCCACCTTGCTCACCACGATGGTGGATCCCGGTGCGGACAGTCCTCTTTCCAAGCTGATTGAATCTGCCGCAGGCCGCATCAAGGTATTGGGTGTTAACCGCCTGCTTCCCGAAGAATACGAGGTGGATAATACGCAAGGCATTGATGCAGATGCCATCGAAGCCGCCAACAAGGCACAACAGGCGGCAGAAGGCTATGCCGGCAAGATTATGCCTTTCCGGCTCTTTTTGCCCGCTCCCAAGTGGAACGGAGAGGCCACGATGAAGTTCATGCCCTCCGGTTGCAGTTATAACCGCGTGGCGATGGTGTTGGCTTCGGAAGGAAAATTGCAAGGCCAATTCCCTGCCGCCATCGGCATGGTGTTGGGACGTGCTGCCAAGGCCGAACCACAGCAAGACCTTGGCCGCGTAAAATTCGGTGTAATGGCCGCCTCCGGCTATTTTACCGATGGTTCGCCTTACCTTGAAAAACAAGGAAATGCCGATGCGCTCAACGATGCCGGCTACATCTTCTTTATGAACTATCCCGGCAAGAACGGCTGCTATCTGAACGGTTGCCCCATGGCCTGTGCCGCCACCGATGACTATGCGGTGCTCAACAACGGGCGCATCATGGACAAAGCCATGCGCATTGCCTACGACACCTACATCACCGAAATCATGGACAACGTGCAGGTGGGCGATGACGGCAAACTGCCGGCAGGTGTATGCAGTTCTTTCGAGGCGATGATCGAGAACGCCGTGGCTTCGCTCATGGACGGGCAGATCAGTTCGTTCAGTGCATATGTGAACCCGGAACAGAACATTCTGTCAACCTCAAGGCTTGACATCGAATGCTCCCTCGTTCCCATGGGCGTGTTGAAGAACATCAACGTGCTGCTCTCGTTCAGCAATCCCGCCTTGGCATAGTGTATAACCCTTAAAACATCATAGACATGTCAGTATTTAACAGCAAAGAATACAGCTACTGCAAAATGAGCGTTACCCTGCTCGGTCGCCCCCTAACGGGACTGCGCGGTATGGAATACACCACCAAGATGGCCAAGGAAGCCTTGTTTGGTGCAGGAACAAATCCCAAATCGATTCAGCACGGCAGACGTGAATACGAAGGTACGCTCACGGTGTTGCAGAGCGAATTGGAAGCCCTGAACAGGGCGGCCAAGGAAGCAGGCTACACCGACTGCCTCGACCTTGAGTTCGATATCATTGTTACCTACCTTGACAATGGCATGCTGACCACCGACAAGGTGTGCTGCGCCTCCATCACGGAGTTTCCCAAGGGGATGAAGGAAGGCGATCTGAACAGCGAACATGCGCTGCCGTTCATCGCATTGCGTATCGAAACCAATATCACAGCCTAAGCCAGTTGTTAACCATTAAAAATCAAATCAAGATGAGCGACATCAAAACACCCAAGGATACCACTGCCGTAACCGAAACGCAGATCAAGGAGTGGAAACGGAAATTCGGAAAGATCCTCTGCTACGAAGTGGATGGCGAAAAAATCTACTTCAAGCGACCCGACCGAAAGGTTCTCGCTTCCGCAAGTTTGGTGGCGAAAAACGACCCGGTTGAGTACAGCGAGTTTATCCTTAATAACTGCTTTATTGGCGGTAACAAGGAACTGCTGTATGACGATTCGGTCTTCTTAGGGCTTATGCAGGTGATAGACCAGTTCATATCGATCAAGGTCGGTGAACTAAAAAACTTGTAAAGGCTGCGGGCATAGATGAGGGTATCTTCTTGGTTGAGGGAGATGCCCTTATCCGCGCCAATTTACACCTCAATCCGGACGACCTGAACGACACGGAATGGGTCGCACGATTACAGCAGGCTATATGGCTTGAATACTACCGTGTCAATCTGATAGGTAAACTCTTTTCAAATCCCCAATAATGGCAGGCAGCAACTACACATATACAGTAGCACTCAGCGTAGAGGATGCTTTGGCCTCCATGCAGTCGATGATGAAAGATATGCAGGGGGTCATTACCAAGGTGGTTGACCTGCAGGAATCACTCGACAATGCTGCTAACAAGGGTGGGCAATCGCTTTGCGATACTTTTGACCGTATCGGCAAATCTGCATTCAACTTTGTCAACATCAAGGACACCATTGATAGGATTACTGGTGCCTTGGATGACATGTCCGAACCTGGCTTGAAACTCAATGCGGCTATGCACAGCCTCTCTGCCGTGTCGGGTGTAACCGGTGCCGGGCTAAAGCAGATAGAGGATTATGCCCGTAAGGCTGCCAAGACATTCGGCGGCTCCGCCTCCGATTCGGTGGAGGCCTACCAATTGGTGTTGTCGCAGTTGGGCCCGCACATCGCACAGGTGCCTGAAGCCTTGGCCGCGATGGGCAACAGCATCAAGACCACCTCCAAGCTGATGGGCAACGACACCACGGCAGCCGCCGAAGTTCTGACCACAGCCCTTAACCAATATCAGGTGTCGCTTGACGACCCCATCAAGGCCTCGGAGGAAATGGCCCGCATGATGAACGTGATGGCGGCAGCCGGGCAAGCAGGTTCGGCTGAACTGCCCACCATCGGCGAAGCCCTGAAACAATCCGGTATGATGGCCAAGGCTGCCGGGGTTTCGTTTGAGGAATTGAACGCTGCCATTCAGATGCTGGATAAGGCAGGCAAGAAAGGCAGCGAGGGCGGTGTGGCCTTGCGCAATGTAATGGGCACCCTTGCCAAAGGTCGATTCTTGCCCAAGGATGTCAAGGAAGAACTGGACGGTGCCGGTGTCAGCATCAACACCCTTACCGACAAATCGCTCTCGATGACGGATAGATTACGGGCTTTGACCCCTGTAATGAACGATTCCGCGCTGTTGAGCAAGTTGTTCGGACAGGCCAACGCCTCGGCTGCCGTTGCCCTTATCGCCTCGCTTGACCCTATCGATGAACTGACAAAGTCCATATCGGGCAGTAATTCAGCATACGAACAGGCGGGTGTCATCATGGAATCGGATATGGAAAAGATGTCCCGGTTCCAAGCCAAGATCGATGACGTTAAGATACGCCTGTACGGCCTTTATTCGGGTGTTTTGCCCTATGTAAAGGGATTGAGCAGTACCTTGCAGATGACGGCCAACATCGCCATGACGGCCAATGCCATGCACACCGTGTCGGAGATGTCGCTTTTTTCGGCTATCAGACGGCGCACGGCGGCCATGTTGCAGTCCGCGAATGTAACGGGTGCGGCGGCCATGCGGTTGGGGTTCTTCAACACGGCGGTCGTTCTGGCACGGAGGTTCACCGCTTCCTTTACCCAAGAATTGCACAGACAACGTTTCGCCGCAATCAGGGCCCAACTATCGACAATGGGCGCGGGGGCTTCTATCGGCTTCTTCAGCAAGATGGCGATAGTCGGGCGTATAGCCTGCGGTATGTTGGCGGCGGGCTTCAATGCCGTCAGCAAGGCCATCTACAACATCCCGCTTATCGGATGGGTGTTGGCCGGAATCGCCGCTTTGGTAGCCGCTTTCAAGTTGCTGTGGAATAAATGCGAGGGATTTCGCCGTCTGCTGTTTGGCGTGTGGGAAAGCATCAAGGCCATTTTCCACAATATCGGCGTGGTGTTCTCTGTCGTATGGGATAACGCCCTCAAACCTGTTTTCCAAGGCATCGGCAATGCTTTTACTTGGCTGTGGGAAGGTATCAAGACGGTCTTTAGCCGTATCAGGACGATGTTTGTCAATCTCAAGAACGGCATTGTCAATATCTTCCAACGTATCATTGAGCCTATCCGTGCCGTCCTTGACAGGCTGAAAGGCATGTTTAGAGCCGCTTTCGATAAAATCATCGAATGGATCTCCAAGCCCTTCAAGTGGATAAAGGAACTGTGGAACAAGGTATTTAAGAATGATAAGTTCGAGGATGTCGGCGAAGCCTACCGCCGGGGTGCCGAAAAGGGTTCTGAATCATTCAGAAAATCAAAACAGAATGGAAATGCCGCCCTGGCATCCGGAAGTATGCCCGGTACCGATGATGAATCGGTTACGCCGGTGGTAGGGGGTGCCAGTCAGATACAGAAAATCACCATGAATGCAGGTCTGGCCGGTATGGTTGACCTGAACAATGTGAAAGGCAGCACCAACTATACGGCGGTGGCTGCCAAACTGCAGGCAAAATCGTTTGCCGGACTGGGTGGCGGTGCAAATGCGCTGCGCCCCACCATAGCCGACATCGCTTCGGGCAACGCCAAGGCGGCCATGCCGGAACTTCCCTCTTTCCTTGATGAATCACAGGAAGATAAGCAATACAGCCTGTTGCAGCGTATCGCAAACGATGTGTCGAAGATTGCGGCAGGCATCACCATTGCGGCACTGCCTGCCATGCCCTTGGCCGCACAGCCTGTACAGATGTCCGCGAAACCGTCCGTACAGCCGGTAACGGCTCAATGGACACCTGCAAAGGCACAGACCGAAAAGACAGGCACCTACGTGGCAAAATTCTGCGACAAGGTGGAAATCAACGTGCCGGCAGGAACCACCGCCGCACAGGTGGACAGCATTCTGAACGAACTAATGCGGAGGATTAACGATGTCGCTGAATAACATAGACAAAGGCAATTTGACCAAGAGTGTCAAGTTCAATATCCCGCATCTTCTCGAAAGCATTGTGGGGTATAAGGGGCTTCCGTTCCCAGCTGCCTGGTTGGGGCGCGTCAACAACAAAGTCGGCCAAGCCTCCGGGCAACAGTACGAAATAACAGGCGGCCCCGAAACCACGCAGGCATACGCCAATAATGGCGCAGTGCTCCGTAAATACGACCTGCTTGGCAACTATTACTTTATGCCCGTGTCGTTTTCTGCCAATGGCAAGGAATACGAGATAGACTGCGCACTAGTATCGCTACAGCTCAAGAAGACAATTGTTGAAACGCCTTTGGTCGGGCAGCGCGGTTCGGTCAAGGAACTCATCAGTTGTCAGGACTTTCAGGTATCCATTACAGGCTGCCTTATCAGCGAAGATCGGGGCTTTTGGCCGGAGGAACGGGTCAATGATTTTCGAGAGCTTTTCGACATCAACGATGCTGTGTCGCTCAAATGCGCCCTGACGGATTGCTTCTTTGACGAAGACGATAAGGTCGTTATCACAGAGATATCGTTTCCCAACCCCAACCAAGTCGAAGACGTTGTACCCATCAGCCTGCAATGTGTCAGCGACCGTGTGTTTGAACTCAAGATAGATTAGCCATGTTCGTACTTGCATCAGACATCAAGATAGGCGGCTACACGTTTTCCCGCGTCAACCACGTGCAGATAACGCGCAGTGTGAACAGTACGTTTGCCCGTGCGGTCATCAAGGTTCCGGTTACGGCGGTCATCAAGGCCAAGGACGGCAGCACGTCCGCCAAGACTGAAACCGCCAAGGCTATCAAGGTGGGGGATCCGGTCGAAATCAAGCTGGGCTACGGCAAGGAACTCAACCGGGAATTTGCCGGCTATGTGCGGCGGGTAAACTATAAGACCCCGCTTGAAATCGAATGCGAGGATGAATACTTCAACACGCGCCGGGCCAATGTTACCATTTCGGGCGGCAGCACCACCCTTAAAGACGTGCTTTCCGCTTGCGGTCTGAATGTCGGCCAAGCCGCCGAACTGACACTGAAGAACTTCGTTGTTGACAACAAGCCTGCCAACACCGTGCTCGAACAGTTGAAGACCGATTACGGGCTCAACGTGTTCTTCGACATGGACGGCAAGGTGTACGCCATCCGGGCGTTCGACCTCGTTTCCAAGACCGTCAAGTACGAATTGCGCCGGAACGTCATCAAGGACGATGATTTGAAGTTCCTGAAGGCCTCCGATGCAAAATTGAAGATAAAGGGCGTATGCTACATGAAAGACGGCAGCAAGGTGGAAGCAACCATCGGCGATGACGGCGGTTCGGAAAGAACGCTGTACTTCTACGATGTGGAATCCACCTCGGAACTGAAGACCCTGGCCGAAGCGGAACTGAAGAAGTACAGCAAGGACGGCTACGAAGGCACGATAGAAACCTTTCTGCTACCCTATGCGGAACCCTGCATGGTGGCGGAACTGACCGACCCGGTATATGATGAACGGAACGGGAAATACCACATTACCGCCGTTGAAACCACTTTTGGAACCAATGGGGCAAGGCGTAAGGTAAGTATCGGAATTGCCGTTTAAATCACCTTTAAAGGCTGTTTAAAGACATGGAAGAACTCAATAAGTTTTGGAAAAACGTTACCAACAGGGCAAAAGGTCTTGTGCCCATGCAGGTGTTTCCGGCGGTGGTCAAGAAGGTGGATGAGAAACTGCGCACATGTACCGTGTGCGTGAATGACAACGTGGATATCGAGGATGTGCGTCTGTATGCGGTCGTTGATGATAGCCTGAAAGGGTTCTGTCTTATACCGGCCAAGGACAGCATGGTATTGGTGGGGCGTATCGCCAACAGCAACGAGCTCTTTGTTTGTTCGTTCAGCGAGGTGGATAAGGTTCTTGGCACAATAGGCGACAAGATGGAAATCGCTATTGATGAAGAATCGCTGTCGTACAAGTGCGACAAGACCGAAATTGAGGTCAAGTCGGCAGAACTGACCGCCAAGATAGACGGTGTGGAATTGGAGGTAAAGGGTAACAAGATTAAGGTCAAGGCAGAAGAAATTGCCTTTAACGATGGCAACAATAAAGGATTGGCAAAGGTTGAAGTCATTAAAGATAATCTTGATGCACTCAAGAACTATCTGACAGCCATGAATTCGGCGATCTCAACAGGGTTTAGTGGCGTTGGTGCCGGACCGTCTGCCGCAGGTTCAGCCGGAGCCGGCGCGTATCAAGGTGCTATGGAAGGGCAAAGCATTGTTTTTCAAGATATGGAAAACTCAAAAGTAAAGCACTGAAACTATGACAGACATAAAACATACCGAAGACGGCGACATCGACCTTTCCAACCGCGATTTGCAATACACCAATTCCGATGAGCAGCATCAGAAAGACATTTTGCTGTCGCAGAAAGGCTATTACAAGGAGCATCCCGAACTGGGTGTGGGTATCGCCGACTATACGAATGAAACCGACCCGGAAGCCTTGTTGCGAAGCATCAAGAAGGAATTTTCCACGGACGGCATGAAGGTGTCCCGTGTAACGATTACCGCCACCGGCGACCTCGAAATAAACGCACGCTATGAAGACGATTAAGACGGAACCGAACCAAACCATCTACGACATCGCCGTGCAATATTATGGCACGTTGGACGGTGTGGAAGAACTGATAGCCCTCAATCCGGGCATCAAGAACGATACGAAGGCTTTGGTCGCCCTCGGCATCAATACAGCCAACCAAGACCCCGTGTTTCGTTTCGATGTGGCCATCGCGCCCGGTTCGGTATTGGTGTTTGACGAAACAAGCAAGACCATCGACGACAAGGTGGTCAAGAAGATAGAAAACCCCATAACAACATATCAGATATGGCAAGAACAATAGCAGAAATACAATCGACAATCAAACAGAACCTTGAAGAACGCCTGCCCGGACTGAGCACAAGCAAGGTGGGCGAATGGTCGCTGTGGCAGCATATCGTGGCCGTGGCCATTCATTCCTTTGAATTGATACTTGATCTGTTCCGCAAGGAGATAGACGACCTTACCGACAAGATCACGCCCGGCACGCTACGCTGGTATGCGGAAATGTGCAAGCGGTTCCACAACGGCGAAGACCTGTTGTTTGACGAAAAGACCGCCTTGTTGTATTACAAAAACCAAGACGACAAGACAAACGAAATCATCAAGGTGGCGGCGGTAAGCGAAGTTACCGTGATTACAGGCGGGGTATCGGAAACCAAACTGTTTATCAAGGTAGCCAAGGAAGAAGGGGGTAAGATTACCGAACTGTCTGCCGATGAGAAATACAACTTCGTGAACTATATCGAAGCCATCAAGTTTGCCGGCTGCCAAACCGAAATCATCAGCACCAAGGCCGACCAAATACAATATCAGATGCGGGTATATCACGACCCAGCCATAGCCCACGACAAAATAGAAGACGGTGTATTGGCCGCCCTCGAAGCCTACAAGACATCGTTGGGCTTTGACGGGGTGCTGTACCGGCAACAGTTGATTGATGCCGTGATGAGCGTGGAGGGTGTTACCACGGTCGATATGCTCTCCCTGAAACACCATCGCTTCAAGGATGCCGAAGGAGTATGGCAGGATATTGACACCCATGCATCCCTTGATGCCGGGTATTTTGACTACTCCGATACCAAGGATTACAAATGCCTGTTGGAAGTTAAGTCTATCAACGAACTGCTCAAAGCCTAAGACATGGATATCAATATCAGACACCTTGCCTATCAGTTGCTGCCGCCGCACAAGCGGCAACCAAACCGCGCCAACTGGCTCGTGTCGCTGTTGGCTCCGTTAGCGGAATTGTGGAATGAGTTCTACGCATGGCGGGCCAACAAGCGCATGATGATCAACGTCAACAGCCAGTTGTTGGTGCTACAGGGGTACTTGCAGATTAAGTACAACCAACCCTTTAATATCTATATCGAGAGTTACAGGGACGGTCTGCCGTGGGTTGCGTTGAATCTTGCTGAAAGCGAAGAAATGATACCTGAAATCGGGTTGATTGCCGAAGAAGACAGCAAGCATGAGCAGATACCGTTGCAGGACGAAATCAGAACCCGTTTCGCCGGAGTTGACTTCAAGGTGTATATCCCCAAGGGGCTTGACCGCACCCTTATCGCCGCCGAAATTGAAAAGTACCGGCAGGCACTTGTCAAATATGAAATCATTGAAAAATAATACATACAATGAAAGAACACGTTCAAAAGCCGGGTGTCCGCAAATGGGCGGGCGAAGATCTGATAGAATTACAGGGAGAATCCTTGACGGCCATACAGGCATTGGTGGAACCCTATGCGCCGTGCGTTATCCAAGGGTGCGAAGTATCGCAAGACAATGGCGTTTATCAAGTCCAACCGGGTATTGTTGCCTTAAAAGGGAGTAACGAAGACGGCAATGCCTGCACGAAAATCGTGCGGTTTTCGGGTTATACCGGGGCCGTGATGCCCATATATCTGACCATCAAGGTAACACCCTACATGCGTGTATATGCCGATGAAGAAAATAAGCCTATCGCCTACGAATATACCGCTGAATCATCGACAACACAGCCTGCCGTGCCCTATTTGATGATTGATGACTCCGGTGCGGAACGCCTTGTTGACACTATCGGCATCACGCAGAAACTTGACCGTGATGGCGGCAATGCCTCCAACGTAAAGGTGGTATCCTTTGTATCGGATACTGCCAACGATCGGAGCAACATCGAGACAGGTTCAAGTCTGAAAGAACTCTTCGGAAAGATACGCCGGTGGTTCAACGACCTCGGCAAACTCGCTTTCAAATCTACAGTAGGTACGTCTGACTTCGATGGTGCCTTGAAAACCGCGTTCAACAACAAGGTGGATAAAGACGGCGACAAAGTGCTGTCAGAATGCGATTTTTCCCAAGCCGAGAAAGAAAAATTGAAAAATATTGCAGATGGTGCCAACAATTACTCTTTACCCGCCGCCACCAAGACCGCGCGTGGTGGAGTTAAGGTAGGTACAGGGATGTCCATATCCGGTGATATATTGTCTCACTCCACTGCCGCAGGATATAAACATATTCCGAGCGGCGGTTCTGCTGGGCAATATCTCAAATACAATAATGCCTCCGGTACAGCCCAATGGGCAACTCCTACAGCCTCCGAAGTGGGCGCATTGCCGACCACAGGAGGAACCATTAATGGAAGTCTGAATGTAACCGGACAACTCAAAGAAAATGGATATCGTGTTTTCAGTTACAAAAATAAGCCTGATATAGGTTCTATTTATAATGTCATCATTGGCCATGTTACCAGCAAAGGTGTTGTAACTTGTTCTAGCGACCAAAAAGTTAAATGTACTTTATACAACCAATATAATGGTGTGTGTTATTTAGAGACGGATGGCTATACCAATGGCGTAATATCAGTTATTGCTACAGACCACAGTATTGCCATGCCCAGTAGGATAGACAAAGATGTTGTGATTGATGAATACATTAGATTTACGCTTAAATTTGATAATGGGCCAATAGATTTTGACTTCATCATATTCCTTTGGGGCGAATACTAAGAGGATTAGAGAATAAAAACCCCGTGTCATCATGCGGTCTCTCACCACCGCGATGATACAAAGGTGCATACACACCACCACGAGGCATAAGTCTCGCATTAGGCGTGTATGCACCTTATTTTTTGTGAGAGAACACAAAATTAAAAATTTAAAAGATATGAAAACACCAATCACTTATTACGGTGGCAAACAGAAGATGCTGCCGCACATTCTGCCGGTTCTTCCGGCACACCACCTGTATTGCGAACCTTTTGCCGGCGGCGCGGCGGTGTACTTCGCCAAGCCGAAATCTGAGGTGGAGGTAATCAACGACCTTAACGAAGCTTTGATTACGTTCTACCGCGTCATGAAGAATAATGGCGGAGAATTAATCAAACTGGTAAAAAGTACGCTTCACAGCCGGTCTTTGCATGACAAAGCATGGAAAATCTATCAGAACACCAACGATTACTCAGACGTGGAGATTGCTTGGGCAGTATGGTTGCTTTGTTCGCAGGGCTTTTCCGGTCAGATATCGCCCGTATGGGGTGTTGATATCAGCAAGAACACGATGTGCAACCGTATCAATGCCTCCAAGTCGCAATTCACCGAAACCTTATGCAAGCGGCTTGAGAACACGCAGGTAGAATGTGCCGATGCCCTACACATCATCAAGAAGTACGACCGCCCGGATACATTCTTCTATGTTGACCCTCCGTATTATAACAGCGAATGTGCACATTATGCAGGATACACCCTTGAAGACTTTGAAAACCTGCTGGCTCTGCTGTCGAATATCAAAGGTAAGTTCTTGTTGAGCAGTTACCCCTCCGAAGTATTGTCCCATTATACAGACAAGCACGGGTGGCATAGCAAACACATCAAGCAGACCATTTCGGTCAGCAAGTCGGCCAAGACCAAGATTGAGGTTCTGACAGCGAATTATCAGATGGAACAGACCTTGCCGCTGCTATTCTAATAACGATTAAAGCCCGTTTAAACGATGTTTAGACGGGCTTTAAATACTTTGCTTCGGGTGGACGTTTCGTTTTGGAATCGCGGACGTTTCGTTTTGGCGATTATATTGCACAGGCGCCAAAAAACCGCTAACTTTGTAAGTTTGCCGCTCCGGGCTCGGAAAGCCTTGTCTTTTTGGCCCGAAAAAGAAAGATAAAATAATGGAAATCAACATTTCGGATACTCTAAAAACCATATTGAACTACAGCACGGAAGAAGCCGGGCGTATCGGGAACGATTACGTAGGGGTGGAACACGTGGTGCTGGGCATCCTGCGCCAGGGCGACAACAAAGCCGCGCAGCTCATCACGCAACACGGGCTCGATGCACAGAACCTGCGCAAACGCATCGAGGATTCGATCCGTCCTGCCGTTCGCCAAAACGATCCGGCGGACCAGGCCGAAAGAAACCTGCCCGCCAACAGCCAGCTTGACCGTATGGTAAAGGTGATGTATCTGGAAAGCCTGCGTTTGGGACAGGACCAAGTGGAACCCGAACACGCGCTTTTGGCGATCCTCAAGAACGATGCCGGCTTCGTTACCGGTATCCTCAACGCGGCAGGCATCAACTACGAGAACATAAACGCCAAGCTGCAGACGCAGACTTCGGCAGAAACCAAAGACAAAACCCCGGCGGATATGGAAGAAGGCATCGGAATGCACGAATACGGCGAAGAAAAAGGCGGCAGACAAGAGTCGGAAGCCGCAAGGAACGAGGTTCCCAAGGCGGCCAATTCCAAAACCGACACCCCCGTGTTGGACAACTTCGGCAAAGACCTCACCAAGGCGGCCGCCGAAAAGTTGCTTGACCCGATGGTGGGGCGCGAGAAAGAGATTGAACGCATCATTCAGATTCTGAGCCGCCGCAAAAAGAACAATCCCGTGCTTATCGGCGATCCCGGCGTGGGGAAATCGGCCATTGCCGAAGGCCTGGCGCAACGTATCGCCGACCACAGGATTCCGCACAGCCTCAAGAACAAACGCATCCTTACGCTCGACATCGCCTCGGTGGTAGCGGGCACCAAATACAGGGGGCAGTTCGAAGAACGCATGAAAGCGATCATCAACGAGCTGCAGAAGCATCCGGAGGTAATCATCTTTATCGACGAAATCCACACGATTGTGGGGGCGGGCAACACCGCCGGCGCGCTCGACGCCTCCAATATGTTCAAGCCCGCCCTGGCGCGCGGCGAGATTCAGTGCATCGGCGCCACCACCCTGGATGAATACCGGCAGAGCATCGAGAAAGACGGCGCTTTGGAACGCCGTTTCCAAAAAGTGCTCGTGGAAGCCACCACCAAGGAAGAAACGCTGGAGATACTGCACAACATCAAAGGCAGGTACGAAGACCATCACATGGTTTCCTATTCCGAAGACGCCTTGAAAGCCTGCATCGAGCTCACCGACCGTTACATCACCGACCGTGTGCTGCCCGACAAGGCCATCGACGCCTTGGACGAAGCCGGCGCCAAAGTGCATCTGAGCCGCACGGATATCCCCTCGCCCATCACGCAGTTGGAAGAAACCATCGCCAAAACCAAAAAGGAAATGGTGGAAGCCATCAAGAACCAGCGTTTTGAGGAAGCCGCCGCCTTGCGCGACCAGATGGGCGCGATGCAGAAGCAGTTGGAAGATGAAACCAAACGCTGGGAAGAAGAAAACAACGCCAACCGCCCCGAAGTATCGGAAGAGGACGTTACGGGCGTGGTGGCGATGATGTCGGGCGTGCCTATCCAGAAGGTGGCTCAGAACGAAATGGAGCAGCTTCTGAATATGGAGGAAGTGCTGGAAAAGCAGGTAATCGGGCAGGACGAGGCGATTCACAAACTGGTGCGCGCCATACGCCGCAACCGCACGGGATTGAAAGACCCTTCGCGTCCCATCGGCAGTTTTATTTTCTTAGGACCTACGGGCGTGGGCAAGACTTATCTCACCAAGTGCCTGGCCAAATACATGTTCAACGCCGAAAGCGCGCTGATCCGCGTGGATATGAGCGAATACATGGAAAAATTCGATGTGTCGCGCCTTATCGGTTCGCCTCCGGGGTACGTGGGTTATGAAGACGGCGGCCAACTTACCGAAAAGGTAAGGCGCAAGCCTTATTCCATCGTGCTTTTCGACGAAATCGAAAAGGCGCATCCCGATATCTTCAACCTGCTGTTGCAGGTGTTGGACGACGGGCAGCTCACCGATGGTCTTGGCCGTAAAATCGACTTCAAGAACACCATCATCATCATGACCTCCAACCTCGGTTCACGCCAGCTGCATGAATTCGGTTCGGGCATCGGTTTCCAGACCGCCGCCAAAGAAGCCGGCAAAGCCGATTGGGAAAAGAGCATTATCGACAAGGCGCTCAAACGCCACTTCGCACCTGAGTTCCTGAACCGTATCGACGATATACTGGTGTTCAACAACCTCAGCAAAGAAAATATCTTCCGGATTATCGACGTGGAGCTGGAAAAGCTCCGGGAACGCCTTCAAAAGATGGATTCCCGCATCGAACTTACCGATGCGGCCAAGGATTTCCTGATGGAAAAGGGCTGGGATCCCGATTTGGGAGCACGCCCTCTGCGCCGCTGCATCGAACACTATATCGAGGACGAATTGGCGGAACAGATGGTAAAAGGCATCCAGCCGCAAGGAAAAACCATCTTTGTGGATCACAAAGAAAACAAAGACACACTGGTGTTGGAGATACGGTAAAGACAATCTCTCTGCTTGGCTTCATTTTTTGAGAGTGAAGATTGTTTACTTTGCTCTATAAACTCCCCAAAGCCATGAACCTGCAAAGACTTGTATTTGTACCCCTTTTGTCTGTATGCTTTGTTGCGACAATATGCCCGCAAACGGTAACAGCTCCCGATTATATTGAGAGAAGCTATTACACACGGATAACAGAGGCAGAACTTGCCTATTTGCAGGAAGATTATGCGGAGGCGTATCGGATTCTGCTGGATTTGGAGGCCGAAGTTCCCCTTCTGAATAATCTGACGACGTATGAGATGCCTAAGTTGGTGGAGCTTTGTCTGCGCTACGGAGACTACGAAAAAGCCTATGCCTATATAAGTTCTTTGGTAACCGACCACGGGTTTTCCGTTGGCTTTTTCGCGGATTATGAAAATCTCGACCAACTGAAACGCAAGCCTTTTTATGATTCTTCCGCCTTGGCTAAGGCGGAGGCGGATTTTGTAACAGACAGCGTTTTGGTTCAGAAAATGCAGACCCTTTTCCAAAGAGATACCGCTTACAGAAATTCGTTG
>CAMWTX010000003.1 GCA_947177315.1 uncultured Bacteroidales bacterium
AGAAGTGGGCGTGCTGGGCTACAAGCCCATTCCCTTGCAGGAAGTGAGCGCCGGAAATGTGGGCTATATCATTTCGGGCATCAAGACCTCGGTGGAAGTAAAGGTGGGCGATACGATCACGCATGTGGACAAGCCCTGCAAGGAAGCCATCGACGGGTTCGAGAACGTAAAGCCCATGGTGTTCGCCGGGGTGTATCCGGTAAGCCCCGACGATTACGAAGACCTGCGGGCATCCATCGAGAAACTGCAGCTCAACGATGCTTCGCTTACCTATGAACCCGAATCTTCGGTGGCCTTGGGTTTCGGTTTCCGTTGCGGTTTCTTGGGCTTGCTGCACATGGAAATCATTCAGGAGCGTCTGGAACGCGAGTTCAATATGGATGTGATCACCACCGTACCCAACGTTTCCTACAAGGTAACCACCACCAAAGGCGAAGTGATTGAGATCCACAACCCCTCGGGGCTTCCCGCGCCCAATTACATAGACCATATCGACGAACCCTATATCCGGGCGCAGATTATCACCAAGGCCGATTTTGTGGGTGCCATCATGAAGCTCTGCATCGACAAGCGCGGCATTCTCAAAAATCAGATATACATTACCACCGACCGCACCGAACTGACGTTCGAGATGCCGCTTTCCGAAATCGTGTTCGACTTTTACGACCGGCTCAAGAGCATTTCGAAAGGCTACGCCTCTTTCGACTATTATCCCTGCGGTTACCAGCCTTCCAAACTGGTTAAGTTGGAAATCCTGCTCAACGGCGATACGGTGGATGCTCTTTCCACACTGATTTACCAAGACAACGCCTATGCTTTCGGGCGGCGCATGTGCGAAAAACTCAAGGATTTGATTCCGCGCCAACAGTTCGATATAGCCGTGCAGGCGGCCATTGGTTCCAAGATCATCGCCCGCGAAACCATCAAGGCGGTGCGCAAGGACGTAACGGCCAAGTGTTACGGCGGCGACATCTCGCGTAAGCGTAAGCTGCTCGAAAAGCAGAAAGAGGGCAAGAAGCGTATGCGTCAGGTGGGTAATGTGCAGGTGCCGCAATCGGCCTTCCTGGCAGTGCTCAAACTCGATTAGCCGCATAAGCGGAGTGCAAGTGAAGAAACTGTTGCCCCTCATAGAAAAAGATTCCTGGCTCTGGCCGGTGGCGGATGTGGTGGAGCGCCGCCACAAGGCTTATTGCGATACCCGGAACCGGATAGAAAAGGAATGGGGCGGCCTCTACGATTTTGCTTCCGCACATCTTTATTTCGGGCTTCATTACCAAAAAGACAGCGATACATGGGTGTTCCGCGAATGGTTGCCCCAGGCGCGCCATGTTTTCCTGTGCGGCGATTTCAACGCCTGGGACCAGACTTCCCATGCCTTGCAACCCTTGCAGGGCGGTGTTTGGCAAATCGAGATACCGGCTTCTTCCGTGCCGGACCTGCGGCATCTTTCGCGCTACAAAATATATGTGCAGGATTGTAACGGACAATGGAAGATGCGGCTTCCCGCCTACACTTTCTATGCGGTTCAGGACGAACAGAGCAAGGATTTTTCGGCTGTGGTATGGCATCCCGAACCGGTGTTCCGTTGGGAGAGCGGGCAGGCGGAAATCCGTCCGCAGGCTGATTTTTCGCATACCACTCCCTTGATTTACGAGGCGCATATCGGCATGGCGCAGGAAAAGGAAGCGGTGGGCACTTACGCCGAGTTCACGCAGAATGTCTTGCCACGCATCAAGGAAGCCGGCTACAATGTGGTGCAGCTTATGGGAATCGCCGAACATCCCTATTACGGCAGTTTCGGCTACCATGTGTCGAATTTCTTTGCGCCTTCCTCGCGTTTCGGCACGCCCGACGATTTGAAGAACCTTATCAAGACCGCCCATTCGATGGGCCTTTTTGTGGTGATGGACGTGGTGCACGCCCATTTTGTGGAAAACGTCAACGAGGGGCTCAACAAAATAGACGGCAGCGACGATTTATACAGTTACGGCGGATCTGCCGGCACGCATCCTTATTGGGGTTCGCGCATGTTTAATTTCGGCAGGGATGAGGTAAAGCGTTTTCTGCTTTCCAACCTGCGCTATTGGTTGGAGGAGTTCCATTTCGACGGATTCCGTTTCGACGGCGTTACCGCCATGATTTACTACCATCGCGGCTATGTGGATAATTTCGGCACGTATCAGAATTATTTCGGTTCGGAAGTGGATGAAAACGCACTGGTATATCTGTCGTTGGCCAACGACCTCATTAAGGAGATGCGTCCCGGAACGGGTCTGAGCATTGCCGAGGAGGTAAGCGGGATGCCGGGCATGACCGCCGCCACGCAGGAGGGCGGTTACGGTTTCGATTACCGGCTCTCGATGGGCATACCCGATTATTGGATTAAAATCATCAAGGAGCGCAAAGATGAAGAATGGGTGATGTCGGAACTTTGGAACACGCTTACCGACCGTATCTGTTCCGTGCCGCAGATTGCCTATTCCGAGAGTCACGACCAGGCTTTGGTGGGCGATCAGACCTTGGCTTTCCGTTTGATGGGGGCGGAGATGTACACGCAGATGTCGGTGGACTCGCACAGCCAGGAAATAGACCGGGGCATGGCCTTGCTCAAGATGATACGCCTTTTGAGCCTGTTTGCCGGTGCGGAGGGTGGGGGATACCTCAATTTTATGGGCAACGAGTTCGGCCATCCCGAATGGATTGATTTTCCGCGTCCGGGCAACGGGCAGTCTTATCGCTACGCGCGCCGCCAGTGGAGTTTGGCCGATAACGGAGTTCTGCGATATAAGTTTTTGGCGCGTTTCGACCAAGCCATGTTGCGCCTGGCATCGGAATTGAACCTGCGTTGTTGCGCGCCGGCAAACCTGCTGTTGACGGACGAGGCCGGCAAAACCTTGGTGTTCGGTGTAAACGGAACACATCTTTTCGTGTTCAACTGGAATGTGAAGAACAGCGTTCCCGATTATAAGATTCCCGTAGAGACTCCCGGCCGATACCGTTTGGTGCTATGCAGTGATTCGGCTTGTTTCGGCGGTTTTTCGCGCGTGGATGAAAGCGGTTTCTTTTTCAGCCAGCCTGTCGGCTCCTCGCATCAACTCTCCATCTATAACGTGAACCGCACGGCCTTGGTGTTCGCCTTGGCGGAAGAGTAGCCCGTTTAGGCACCTCTTTTGAGCGCTTGCGGAAAGAAGCGGTAAAGCAGGCTGAACAACAGCAACAGCAGCGAGAAGAACAGGCATCCGCGACCCAAAATATCTCCGTAACGGGAATAGAAAGTAAGTTTCGTGTTGGCCAAGAGTTCCTGTCTTATGCAGTCGGGCTCACCATATTCCGTGGCTTGGAAAACCTGCCCTTTCTGATTGATGAAGCAGGAAATGCCGGTGTTGGCCGAGCGGGCCACATCGCGGCGGTTCTCCACGGCGCGCAAGCGGGCGTAGGCGGCGTGCTGGCGGTGTCCGGGCGAGTTGTTCCACCAGCCGTCGTTGGTGGAGACAAAAAGCAGTTGCGCCCCTTTGCGGACACTCCAGGCCACATAGTCGCCGAAAATGGACTCATAGCAGATGATATCCGAAAACTTGACGGAATCGCCGAAGACTTTCGGTTCGGGGTCTATGCCCAATGTTCCTGTGGTTCCTCCCATATCCACCGCCATTCTTTCGATAAAGCGCAGTTTGCCGGCAAAGGGCATGATTTCCACGCCCGGCGTGAGTTTCGACTTATGGTAGAGCGGAATGGGCGCAAGTGGGTCTTGGCCGATAACGATTACCGAGTTGTGCGCCCGGTAGAATTTTAAAGACGGGTCGTTGGTCCAGCGCAGGCGTCTTATGCCGGCTTGCGCCGAATCTTGCGGCGGCACGTGCGAATACGAAGAGATGCCCGCCACCAGCACGGCTTCTTTTCCTTGCAGGAACTGCCGGATACGGATTACCGAAGGGCAGAGGGCTATTTCGTCTTCCCAGATATTTTCCTGCAACATGCTTTCGGGCGTCACCACAAAACGGGTCTGCGGGCTCATTTGTTCCGAGGCCAGCAACAGCATCCGCGAGGCGGCATCGTGGGCGGAGATAAAGAACTGTTCTGAATAAGGGTCTATGTTGGGCTGAACCACCACCGTTTCCACGGGTTTCCCTTGCGGCTCATAGGTGGAGTACCTCAGGAGCGAGGCCGCCAGCGGAATCAGCACAAGGCAGGCCAGCGCCGCCAAAGGCCGCCACGGGAAAGGCAATCCTTCCTTTTTGTTCTTGCACCATGTTTTGAGCCAAGTCCAAACAAGCACATTGCAGGCCAGAATCCAAAGGCTTCCGCCCAGAACGCCGGTAATCTCGTACCATTGAATCCAGGCCGGAAAGTTGGCGAACACATTGCCGAGCGTGAGCCACGGCCAGGAAATATCCCAGTTGTGGTGAAAGAACTCAAAGCCGAGCCAATAGACAAAAAGGATAAACCAGCGTTTTTCGCCCGGGTGCAATATCCGGCTTCCGGCATGGAAAAGGCTGAACACACACGCCATCAGCAGGGCATTGAGCGTTATGGCCAGCAGGGCGGCCGGCGTGGAATACCATATCCACCAGGTGGTGAGCGCGTTCCAAACCAAAAAAGTTACATACGAATAGCCGAAGATATGATAACGTACCCGTGATTTTTTGGGAAGATTTTCTTGTTCCCGTTGCCGGTGCAACACAAAATCTTCTACCGCCAGCAAGGGCACGAGCGCCACCAGCGCAAGCGGAGCGAAGCCGTGTGCGGGCCAGGCCGCTGACAGAAGCAGGCCGCTCAGCAGGGAAAGAAGCCAGAGATAGGTCTTTTTCATGGATTTGGGGGGCTGTAAACAGATGGAAAGCCGGTTACAGGCAAGAAGCAAAGATATGGATTAATATTCGTATCTTCACACTCCCGTTTTGGGGATACAGAAAAGGAGTACTCTGTTATGAAAATAAGAAATCTGTTTATTGCCGCTGTTTGCGGATTTGTTTTGGGCGGTGTTGTTTGTGCCCAGCAGAAGCGGGCTCTTTCCGTCAATCCGAGAATGGAAACCGTTTTGCGCATGGTTTCCGATTCCGAAAAAGGCGTGGAGTTCAACAACCGTCTGGGCGGTGTCGATAAAGCGGAAACGTTTGTGTTGCCGGCGGCGGCCTATACGGTTCAGTCGGTGAATGGCATTCCGCAGACCTTTACCATTTTGTCTGTGCCGGATTATGCGTTTACCAACAAACAGGGCTTTCCGAAACTGCCGGTGCGTGTGGAACTGATGGAAGTTCCGCAGGGCGCGGTGCCCCGTGTGGTCTATGGCAAGGTGGCTTATAAAGACATCGACCTGGCGAAAGCCGGTTACCCGCAGCCGCTCTATCCGGTGCAGCCTCCGGTAAGCAAGAGCGCCAAGGCGGCGCCCGATTTTGCCTATGATGCCGAAGCCTACCGTGCCGACGGTTTTTTAGCGGACGGCAGCGATGAACTGGTGGAAGTAAAGGTGTTGGGCGAAATGCGGGCTACCCGTATTGCCAAAGTGGTGGTAAAACCCGTTCAGTACAATGCCGCCACGCATACCTTGCGTATCTATACCGTGCTCGATTTCGAAATCGTCTATGACCGGGCCGATTGGGATGCCACTTATGCCAAAAAAGAACGCTACGCTTCATCGGCTTTCGGCCTGTTGCGCCACGAAGTGGTCAATCCCATAAAGACCAAGACGGTTTCCGCTGAAAAGCCGCTCCGCTATGTGATTGTGGCAAACCCCATGTTCAAGCAACCCTTGCAGACGTTTGTGGATTGGAAAACACGTTTCGGCTATGAAGTGGTGCAGGCTTATGTGGGTCAACCCGAAGTGGGAAATACGCCGGAAAGCATCCGTGCCTATCTGAAAGGCCTTTATGAAAATGCCACCGAAACCGAGCCCGCTCCCTCGTATGTGCTGTTTGTGGGCGATTTGGCGCAGCTTCCTACCAAAACCTATGGGAAAGCTGCCTGGGACGGTTCGGGTAAACACTATTCAGACCTGTATCTGTGCGAATATACGGGCGACCATTTTCCCGAAGTGCATTATGGCCGTATGTCGGCATCTTCGGTAGATGAACTGATACCGCAAATCAACAAGACCATCTACATGGAAAGCCTTGCTCCCGGACGGGCGGCTTTTCTGGATACCTGCGTGGCGGTGGCAGGCAGCGATAACGGACGATATGATTTCAGCCATCTCATTCCTACCATAAATTACATCTGTAGGTACTACATGAAAGACACCTTGAACCGTCATGTTTACAAATACATTTATCCGGAATCAAGCGAAAAGGCGAAAGATATTATCGGGCATTACAATAATGGAGCCTCTGTCGTCTTATATACGGCACATGGTGATCCGGACCGTTGGGTGGATCCACAGATCAGCGTATCTGATGTAGAGAGATCATTCAATAATGTGGACAAATATCCGTTGACTATCGGCAATTGCTGCCTTACTGGCAAGTTCGATGAAAGCACCTGCTATGCCGAAGCCTTGTTGCGTAAAAAAGACGCGGGCGCGGTGGTTTATATCGGAGCCTCCGATGTAACCTATTTCGATCAGGATGTGTATTGGGCCATCGGCTATACGAACCGTCTGGTTTCGGGGGTGGTGCAGACTTACGAACAAACAGAATTGGGGGCTTTCGATGCCATGTATCATACACATGGCGAACCTTATAAAGATTGGGCGATGACCGCGCACGAAATCGTTTATGCCGGCAATATGGCCGTGCAGCGTGCCAACCAGGATTTGGAAGACTATTATTGGGAAGTATATCATGTTTTCGGCGATCCCTCGTATATGCCATATATGCAAAAAGCGGATTATCCGCAGGTGGATTGTCCGCGGACTTTGACGATAGGCGATGTTTCGATGGCGGTCAACACGGTTCCTTACGCACGGATTACCTTGAGCAAGGACAGTGTGATTTATGGTTTTGCCACGGCAGACAAGAACGGTTTGGCGGAAATAGAACTGAAAGGCATCGACAGTGCTTTTGTGTTGAACCTTACGGTGGCGGCGCAGAATTATCTGCCTTACCATGGCAAGGTGGAAGTGCTTGCGCCTACAGGCAAATACGTTACGGTTATCAAACAGGAAATTCTCGATGAGGAAAACAATCCGGTAAAGAGCGGTCTGTATGGCCAAACTTACAAATTGCGTTATACCTTGCGCAATGTGGGGCGTTTGGATATTCATCGGGTGGATGCCCAAGTGGTGAGTCGGGATGAATATCTGAGCGTGGAGGATGCGGCTTATATGCTTTCGCAGACCTTGCATCCGGGAGAAGAAGCGGCTTTGGAACATGAATTTACCATTAGGATAGACCGGGATGTTCCCGACCAACATATCGTAAGGTTCTCTCTTGAGATGATGATGAACGAGGATGCCGACACTATCTTGACAAGAGAAGGCAAGTTGGCGGTGGAAGCCCCGGAATTCATGGTGGCGGAGTTCAAAATTGATGATTCCGCCGGCATCAGACCCAACGGGGTTATCGACAATGGAGAAACGGTAAAGGCGGTGGTAACGTTTGTGAATTCGAGTGCCATCGATGCCGAAAATGCCAAGATGCGGGTATCTTCCTCGGCAGGGTATCTGAATCTTCCTGATTCGGTATTTGAAATAGACACTTTGGCAAGCGGAGAAAGAAAAACCGTTGCCTTTGAATACAGTGCCGAAAAGACAGATGCACATTACGGGGTTTATACTCTCGATTTCATTTTTGATATCAACGGCAGAAAATGCACCGCACAGGTTCAGTCGTATATCAATCCGATGGTGGAAACCTTTGAGACCGGAGATTTCTCGTTTGTGAAATGGGACAAGGCTTCCGACTGGGTTATCGACAACAGCAGGGCGCATCAAGGTGTTTACAGTGCTGCCAGCGCGGATATTTCCGACAATGCCAAGAGTACGCTTTCCATCGAGATAGACGTTCCTATGGACGATAGGGTAGGCTTCTACTTGATGACTTCTACCGAGATGATCAATGACAAAATGGGTGACTTCCTTGAGTTCTACATTGATGCGAACCGTGTGGGACGCTGGGCAGGTATCGATGCCGACTGGCGTTATGCCGAATTTCCAGTGGAAGCCGGGCATCATACGTTGGCGTGGATCTATAAAAAAGACGCTTCCGAATACAAGGGTGCGGACAAGGTTTGGTTAGACGATATCCGTCTGCCGATAGGCTCGAATGTGGCGAATGAAAAAACGGTACAAGCGGAACCTGCCCTGATGCAGGTAGTCCGTGCGGAGGCCGGTTTGTTGGAAGTGCGTTTTCAAAATAGCCTGTCTCTTTCGGGCAATCTGTACGTGGTCAACGCCATGGGGCAGCGGGTCAAGGCGCTTGCTTCCGGTCTGCGCGTGGATGCCGGAACGGGAACGCTTTCTTTCCCGCTGGAAGGCCTGGCCTCAGGCGTTTATATCCTCGTGTTTGAAAACGGCGCGGGAATCCGCCATGTGGCCAAGTTCGTGATAATCAAGTAGGGTTTCAGATAATAATTTAATCTTTGTATTTTTGCAAGGGAACGTTGCCGGTTATCGTGTTCCGCACCGATAATCGGCAGCCTTTTTTAGAAAATAAAACACAAAAGAAATATGTTGCACTTTAAGAGGTTCGCTTCGGTAACGCAAAAAATTACCTTGGCGATTTTGGGCAGTTTTTTAATGCTCTTTTTGCTTGTGCATGCCGGCATCAACCTTTGCCTGCTGCGTGCTGACGGAGGCGAGTGGTTCCGTGCCGCCGCCCATTTCATGGGAACCAACTACATTGTAAAGGTGTTTGAGGTGGTGCTTTTTGCCGCCCTGCTCCTGCACATCCTTTTGGGGGTGCTCCTGCAATGGCAGAACTGGCGGGCGCGTCCGGTGCGCTACAAAGTGCCCAGCAAATCGGCCACCGCTCCGGGTTCCAAGTTTATGATTTACACCGGTATTCTGGTGGCTATCTTCTTGGTGATCCACTTGATGAATTTCTATTTCGTCAAGATGAACTGGGTGGAAGGCAAATATCTGGTGGAAATCGAAGACGTTCAGAAAGCCGACCCCGCCTATGTGCAGGAACACATGGAAAAAGTGCTGGAACTCTTTCAGTCGGAAGAACCTACCGGCAGCGCTCCCTTTAAGGAAGTGGCCACCGGCATTACCAAAGCCGACCTTATCGAAGCTTTCGGCCCCGGCTTTACCGCCTACGAACCCGATTTTTACTCTATGGCGCAAGGCCTGTTCAACAATACGGCCTATCTGGTGCTTTACCTCGTGCTGATTCTCGCCCTGGGCATCCACTTGGTTCACGCTTTCCCCTCGGCTCTGCATACGCTCGGACTCAACGGTCCTTGCTACGACAGGCCCATCAAATGCATCGGCGCAGTATATGCCGTGATTGTGGTGCTGATGTTCTGGGCGGTGGCGATAGGAATGAATATTCTTTACTAACCGAAAAAAACGCAACGATATATGAGCAAGTTAGATTCCAAGGTTCCTTCCGGGCCTTTGGCGCAGAAGTGGACTAAATATAAGGCTGAACAGCATTTGGTGAACCCTGCCAACAAGCGCAAACTCGATGTGATTGTGGTGGGAACCGGTCTTGCCGGGGCTTCGGCGGCCGCCTCTTTGGGCGCGTTGGGTTTCAATGTAAAGATATTCTGCATTTCCGACAGTCCCCGCCGTGCGCACTCCATTGCCGCGCAGGGCGGTATCAATGCGGCCAAGAACTATCAGAACGACGGCGACAGCATCTACCGTCTTTTCTACGATACCATCAAGGGCGGCGACTACCGTGCCCGCGAAGCCAACGTATATCGTCTGGCGGAAGTGAGCAACGATATCATTGACCAATGCGTGGCGCAGGGCGTGCCTTTTGCCCGCGACTATGCCGGTTACCTCGACAACCGCTCTTTCGGCGGCGCGCAGGTTTCGCGTACTTTCTACGCCCGCGGCCAGACCGGACAGCAGTTGCTTATCGGTGCCTACGGTGCTTTGAGCAACGAGATAGCCAAAGGAAGCGTAAAGATGTACGCCCGCCGCGAAATGATGGACGTGGTGGTGAAAGACGGCCACGCCTGCGGTATCATCTGCCGCAATATCGTGAACGGTGCGATTGAACGCTATTCGGCACATGCCGTGTTGCTCTGCACGGGCGGCTACGGAAATGTGTATTTCTTGAGCACCAACGCCATGAACAGCAACGGCAGCGCGGCTTGGAAAGCCTATAAGAAAGGTGCTTTCTTCGCCAATCCCTGCTTTACGCAGATTCACCCCACCTGTATTCCCGTTCACGGCGATTACCAGAGCAAGCTTACGCTGATGAGCGAAAGTTTGCGCAACGATGGCCGTATTTGGGTTCCCAAAGAAAAAGAAGACGTGGAAAAACTCCGCAAAGGCGAAATCCGCCCCGTGGATATTCCCGAAGAAAAGCGCGACTACTATCTGGAACGCCGTTATCCGGCTTTCGGAAACCTGGTGCCGCGTGACGTGGCTTCCCGTGCCGCCAAAGAACGTTGCGACGCCGGTTTCGGCGTGAACGAAACGGGTCTGGCGGTGTTCCTCGATTTCAAGAGTGCCATTGAACGTCTGGGCAGGAAGAAAATCGAAGAACGCTACGGCAACCTGTTCCAGATGTATCAGAAGATTACCGACCAAAACCCCTACGAAACCCCGATGATGATTTATCCGGCGGTTCACTACACGATGGGCGGTCTTTGGGTCGATTACGAGTTGCAGACCACCCTGCCGGGCTTGTTCGCCTTGGGAGAAGCCAACTTCTCCGACCACGGCGCCAACCGTTTGGGTGCTTCGGCCTTGATGCAGGGGCTTTCCGACGGTTATTTCGTAATTCCCTACACCTTGCAGAACTTCCTTTCCTCGCATATCTCCGATGGTCCTGTCTCCACCGAAACGGCGGAATTCGAACAGGCGGAAAAAGAAGTGAAAGAACGCATCAACCACTTGTGCAATATCAACGGCAAGACTTCTCCCGATACGTTCCACAAACGTTTGGGCCATATCATGTGGGAAGGCGTCGGCATGGGCCGTACCGCCAAGAGCCTCGAATGGGCTATCGGCGAAATCAAGGCTCTGCGTGCCGAATTCTGGCGCGACCTCAAGGTGGTGGGGGCCGCCAACGAAATGAACCCCGAACTGGAAAAAGCCTTGCGCCTTGCCGATTTTCTGGAATTGGGCGAGCTCATGGCCAAGGATGCCTTGTTGCGTGAGGAATCCTGCGGCGGTCACTTCCGCGAAGAACATCAGACCCCCGAAGGCGAAGCCAAGCGCGACGATGAAAAATTCATGCACGTTTCGGCTTGGGAATACAAGGGCGAGGATGCCGAACCCGAACGCCATATCGAGCCTTTGGAATACGAAAACATCAAGGTGGCGGTGCGCAATTACAAAAACTAAACACGAAAAGAAATGAACTTTACATTAAAAGTATGGCGTCAGAGCGGTCCCAAGGCAAAAGGACGTTTTGAAACCTATTCCATAAGCAATATTTCGTCCGACTGCTCCTTTTTGGAAATGTTGGACATCCTGAACGAAAACCTCGTGTCGGAAGGCAAGGAACCCGTCTGCTTCGACCACGACTGCCGCGAAGGTATCTGCGGCATGTGCAGCCTCTACATCAACGGGCATCCGCACGGCCCCGACAGCCAGATTACCACTTGCCAGCTGCATATGCGCAAGTTCAAGGACGGCGATACGATTTACATCGAACCTTGGCGCAGCGCGGCTTTTCCCGTCATCAAAGACCTTACCGTTGACCGTCAGGCCTTCGACAAGATTATCCAGGCCGGTGGCTTTATTTCCGCCACCACGGGCGGTGTGCCCGACGGCAACGCCATTCCCGTGCGCAAGAAAGATGCCGATACGGCCATGGATGCAGCCGCCTGCATCGGTTGCGGTGCGTGTGTGGCGGCTTGCAAGAACGCTTCGGCCATGCTGTTCGTTTCCGCCAAGGTTTCACATCTGGCGCATCTGCCCCAAGGCAAGGTGGAAGCCGCCGAAAGGGTCAAGAAGATGATTGCCAAGATGGATGAACTCGGCTTTGGCAACTGCACCAATACGGGGGCTTGCGAGGCGGAGTGTCCTAAGGGGATTAAGATTTTGCATATTGCCAAGCTTAACCGCGAATTCATAAAAGCGAGCGTTTAAAAAAAGCGTTTTGGACGGCGATCTGCTTCGTTGGAAAGTTCGGCTTCCTCGGTCACTTACAAAAGTAAGCTCCCTCGTTGCCTTCACTTTCCGCCTCGCATCTCACCATCCAAAACGCTTTTTTTCTTTGGCAAGGGTGGTGGATTGCTTCGTGGCGGTCCTTGTTGAACTTAAGCCGGATGGAAATTCTTTCCATCCGGCTTTTCTATTACGGCGGCTTGTTTGCCATTACACTCGATTTTTGCTATATTTGCGTGGGTATGTGTTGTTGATAAAAAGGTTAAATTAAAGAAAATCAAGATTTTTCTTGTGGATAACTATTTTTTGACAAGAATTCGTCCAGATCGGCGCATCATTGCGTTCTTCGCCTTGTTCGCTCTCTCGTTGTTTTTTCGGACTGTGGCGCAAGAACATAAGTTCATTGACCTCAAGAACAACAAGAAGGAGTTGTCGGATGGCGTCAACCTTCTTTGTTTCGATGTGTTCGAGATCCGTATCGCCATCACCAATGCGGAGGGGATGTGTACGTGGACCGTGGACAACGACAGCAAGGCATACCTGGAAGAAACGGGACGGAGCGGTGCCTATGGCGATACCATCACTTACAGTTACACAGCGGTCAAGGATAACTCCAAGCAGTTGAGTATCAAGGTGGCATGGATAAACGCGGCGGGAACCGCTTTCTCCAAAACCCTTTACTATAGCGCCGCCTGCGACGCGGCCAAACCGGGTAGCATCACGGTTCTCACCAAAACCGGTGCCAACCGCATAGGCTACGAGGCGGGGGCTGCTGAGCAGACTAAGGAAGTATATTGTGAAGGATTGCAATACCAGCTCAAGGTGGACGAGGGACCCGCGCGGGATTATTCCACCCTCGCGCCCCTGCAATATGGTTGGTTCGTGGCATCCGGCCCGGATAAGACAGGCTCCAGGATCGATGATTATAAGAGCGGATCCGAAAAAAATTCTGCGACGGCTTCAGTGTCACTTTCGCTCGAAGGAAGATATTGGCAGGTGCGGGCCAAGACCTGCGACGACGGTTACAATACCGATCCCCAGTCTCAAATCATTGAGAATATCATCCGGAAAACCATCCTTCCCAACGATGTGGACCTTACGGTCAAGCATATCCGTTACGCCAAGCCGAAAAGCGGGGGGGATGATGGTGGCGGTATGGGAGACGGTCCCGGCGGTGGTACAGGCGGCAGTGGAGACGACGGTGGTCCCCGGTGGCTGCCGATAGATGAAAGCGAGGATGACAAGGAACTGATGAATATCGCCTGCGTGCATTATTCCAACACTTTCAATAGCAAGTCATACAACATCAACGGTGCATCGATGAACAGTTTCGAAACGGTAAGCGGCTATATTGATTTGGAAGCTGGTCCATTCGACATCAAGGAGGACATTCTCTTTCCGCACTATCGTTTTCGTTGGATTTTCGATACGGCTGATTTGGAAATCGCCACTGACAAGATGGTGAGCGGCACTGTTCGTTGTCCCGACTCGGGCTTTGGAGTCGATAGATCGCGTATCTGTTTCAAGATCAAGGAACATCTTTTGACAAAAGAAGATAGCGTGCAGGGTAAGACCCGTGACAAAATCAAGGTGAGCGTGGAGGTGTATTGTCCCGAGTGCGAGGCCGAGGCCGCCAAGAATGGAGCCACCGACACTGAATACCGCAAGATGAGCAAAGACGGATTGACACTGACCCGTATAGACTCCTTGCCGAAGTATTTTCCCTACACCATCAGCATGAAGGACGCGGGTGGTAGCGTAATCGATGAGATTAAGACGGATGTAGTGCCCGAGCTCTGCGGTCTCAGGGATTATAATTTTTGCTCTAATACCAAGTCAGATGTCGAATACAGCGGCAATCTGACATTTATGTGGGTGGTTCCTTCCGAAAAGTGGAAAGCCACCGATGGCATAGAAGGTTGTAAAGGCATCACCACTCCAGAAATCACGCTTACTGAAACGCATTTCGGCGACACTTGCAATCTGTATGTCTATCCTCGCAACCAATGTTTTCAAAACGGTTCGCTTAATATTCACCGCGATACGATAAAAGTTTATGTCAAGGCACTTCCCCCCGCGCCCAAGATCTATGACCCTGTCGATACGCGCAATCCGGTTTTCACAGGATTGCCGGAAGATGAAGTGGGCGATGAAATGGAGAAGTTCAAGAACAAGCCTTCCATCCTGCTGTGCAACTACAACAAAGAATACAACAACCTTCCCAACCGCGACTACTATCTGATTTCGCGCAACAGTCCCATTCCGCCGCAGAAGTTTTCCGACCACGCCAAGGAGGGAGGCTATGTGATGAAACTCCCCGAGGACTATACCGACGAGGACATCACCTACGAAATCCGTTCGATCGATGGTAGCACCGAGGCCAACGACACCAATATTATCAGAATTATCGTCAAGGAAGGTGCGTATGCTAAACTGAAAGGGCAGACACAGCTTACGTTCGGTTTTGCGTCGGCTAATGAGTGTGGCGCGGGTAGCTCCCTCTATTTCCCGGTCAACATTATTGACACGCTGAATGTCTTTGCGCATGTCAAGCAACTGGATCATTCCGATCCAGGCTTGGATTCGGTAGCATGGGCATGCGAAGGGGAAGTGTGGCAGTGGACATTGGAGAAAGTGGAAGAACGCTACAGAATGGATCCCTTGGAGGAGAAAGAAGAAGGTGAGGGCAGTGCTGGTAGGACGGGAGCCAAACGCAATACCGACCGGGTGGATTATATATGGAATTTCACCGACCCCACATGGCATTTCTTTCAGGCAAGTTCGGAGGGACAGAACCCCACTGCTGTGGTGTTCGGTTCGGGCTCGGGACAAGTGCGGCTTGCCTTGCGTAATCGTTGTGGTTTGAGCAAACCCCGTGCGGGCGACTATGTGAATGTGAACCCGTACACGCGGGTCAAGATAAAAGTGACAGGAGCGAATATCGCCGATGCACAACGGGATGCCTACGATCCCTTGTTGGCTCCGGGTGATCTAGGTGCCGCCTCCAATCAGGAATTTTTGGTGCAGCCTTGTCGTAATTCGAGTTTGGTGTATGCTGCTGATACTTCCTATCTTACCGAAGAATATCTTTGGTGTTTCCCCTCTGATTGGAGGGTACTTGATGCACCGGGCTACGAAACGGCCACATGGATAGGCACGGGTGACAGCGCGAATTTCGCCCGCACGAAGAATACCGATTTGCTCAACCCGAATGCCGGCATAGACGAGATGCGCGTAATGGTGCATGTAGGTGCCGATACGGGCGACGTGATGGTGATAGGCCGAAAATCGGGCTGTCACTTCGCTTACGACAACGTGGCGCCCGACCTTTCCCGCGACGAATTGCCCTATGGACATCGAGCCGATAGTCTTCGTGTACTCGTACGTCCCTTTACGGGAAAACCCATGCAGGCTGAACCGTGGCCCGATTCGATTTGCGTGCGCAACTGCACCCAACAAGAATGTGCTCCCAATGTGATGAGTCTGGCGGTGATACCCGATATCACGCAGGATTCGCTGACCCGTGCCGAAACACGCTTTACCTGGAAATTTCCGGCCGATTATGAGCCGGTGGTTTATTCGAATATCGACACTAAAGATTCAAGGGATAAACGGAACATACTCACCTTTACCGTTCCCGACCGCGTGGGCGACTACGACACGATAACGGTTTATTCGCACCGTTTCGATTGCGAGCCTTATAACGAAGGCGATTCCATGGTGGTGATCATCAAACTCACCGACACTATACCTTTTTCCAAAGGGCGTTATCTGAACGATGCCCGCAGACCGGAGAGCAGACTCAATACAACGCCTTGCGAGGGTGATACGGTGGTTTACCGTATCTTGCCCGACCCCAAGAAATATTTGGATTCGGTATGGTTCACCTGGAACGGCGGCAATAAGTTTGAGGATACCGCCAAAGGCCTTATCGACAGCACGGGCTGGCGCGTACTTAATCCGGTAGGGCGGTATGCCGATACCCTCAAGATGATTGTGGGGCGCAGCACCCTGACCCTGGGTGCGCAGGCGGTTTCGCCTTGCGGCATGTCGTCGGTATTTTCCACCGTATTCAAGCCTATCGGATTGGTGCGTGATACGGTGCATTTGGTTCAGGGCAGGGAGTTGCTCTGTTTGAATGAAAAAGTGACGTTTGAATGGGATTCGGTAAAATATGCGACCCAATACGACTGGTTCTATCCTTGGGGCAAGCAGCACGACACGCTCAAGATAAAGGACAAGATGTTTTACCGTGAGTTCAGCCGCAGAACGGCTTTCGAAACGGGCTATATTTATGTAAGGCCGAGCAATAGTTGCGGTGTGGGGCCTTATTCGGATAGTGTGACAGTGGGCAATGTCATCAGGCATCTGGGTGTTCCTACCGTAACGGGGCAGGATGCTCCCGAATTTCTGGTGTTGCGCGATACGCTCTACGATACCCTTTGTTTGCGCACTCAACGGATCTACGAGGCAAGCTATTCCGATCCCGACTATGAAGAAGGTTTGGAATGGCATTACCGTTGGTTCAATTTTGCCACCAATGCGCAGGATACGGTAAAGGTAGCGGGGACAGACAGCAGCCTTTGTCGTTTTGCGAACCAGGCCGGTTTTGAAGACAAATACATCGGGGTGGCGGTACACCATAAGGAATGCGCTTCTTTCGGCGATACGCTCATACTCAGGATTCGTCCTGCCGATACGGTGGCGATAGACGAGGCCACTCTGGCAGACAGGCTTTCCGACTGGGAACGTGAAGATAAAACAATCATGACCAGGCCTTGCGGCAATGACACGGCGGAATGGCATTTCAACAGCGATTTCGGGTCGGAAAAGGTTCAATACCGTTTTGTATGGTGGGATTCCTTGTCGCAGCCTCGTTTGCGCCAACATGATCCCGATGGTTCCATGGTAGTGGGGGATGCCAAGAAAGCCGACAATTTTACATGGCTCAATCCGAAAACGGAAAGTTCTTTGGACGATGCCTGGTACAGTGGCGATGAGGATTTTCTGAAAGTAAGCATTCCCAATAACCAGCTTCTCTATCTTTCGGTGGATTTGAAGAACCGTTGCGGCATTTCCAAACTGCCGTCGCTGGCTATCCGGACGGTGGTGAGCATCGCCGATTCCACGTATAAACTCCAACAGCTTTCGAGTTTGGTGTGCGACGGCGATTCGTTGGTGTTCCGTGTGGATTCTTCGGCCAATATCGGCGGTTTCATCTGGCATTATCCTTGGGGAAAAACCGTGGATACCGTAAAGGTGGGAACGCAGGTGGTGCGTACGTTCAATGCCAGGGAATACCAAACGGGAGAAGTCTATGTGGTTCCGTTTAACGGTTGCGGCCTTGCTCATGAAAGTAACAAGATAGAGATTACAGACGTGTTGCGGATTCCTTCACGCGCCGTTCCGGTGGATTTTGATTTGGCCTATGATGCGGCAAAATCGCCCATTGCCAAAGACACGCTCTGTATGCGTACCCGCCAGGTGTTGCATGTGCGTTCGGAAAGTTGGACCGAAGATGGCGAATATGAAAAGGAATGGCATTTGAAACAGGGCAATCTGCTTGGTTTTGACAGAGGCGCCGATTCCTGTGTATTACAGGGAATCGATGTGAACGCTGAGCCTTTCGAGTTGTGGTTTTTCTCGCGTGTGAAAGGTTGCAGGCGTTATTCGGACACCTTGCAAATCCGTGTTCTTTCGATGGACACCCTCACTTTCGCGATGGTGGAAGATGAAGATGCCGGTTTGGGCAGGTTGGAGGTTCTGTTGCCCTCCATTGTGCAGAATTATGCCGATAATAAAACGCCGATCGACAGGAATCCCTGCGGCGGAACCGTTCAAAAATACACGATAGCCGACAATATCCATTGGAGTGTGGTTTCGGATGCTTCCTCCTATTTTTCGTGGAATGCCAAGGGTGAAGCTCCCCAAATCGAACCGAAGCCGGACAGTGCGATGGGCAGCACCGATTGGAAATTTGTGGGGCAGCCTATCGATGGCTATGGTTACCGTGATCTGCCTTTGATTGTAGGCGTCAAGGATGAACTGCAACTCCACGTCAATTTGCGGAATATCTGCGGCACCTCGCAATCGCCTGCGTTGAGCGTGGTTCCCAAGCCTGCCGTAACGCAAGCACCGACCATTACTCCGGCACCGATTTGCTTGGGTGCCAAACTGGGCTTCGATTGCCAGGAAGTGGATAACGCGTTGGAGTATCATTGGACATTCCCGTGGGCTCCCCAACAGAAAACCACCGAAATCCCGCACGTGGATATTCCTATGGTAACCGACCAAAACGGGGATGTTAAGGTTCGTGCTTACAACGAATGCGGTTTCGGACCGGAAGCTACGTTCAATGCGATGGTGATTCATACGCCCAAAGCTCCGCTTCCCGACTGGAATCCGCAAGAAAACTACACGAAAGATGCCGATACGGTAACCGATGTGATTTGCCTTTATAGTGGAGGCATCCGGCTTAATGTAAAGCAGGATGAGAGCGATGCTCCGAATGTTCAGTTCGAGTATGCCCTCTTGCGTGGTGAAACGATGAATGTGACCAAAGATGGCATCATCACGCCCAACAGCACGGCAACCAAAGACAGTTCGGTGCTTTTGGCGGTTTATGGTTATTACTCGGCTTGCGGCGGCAGGGGATTGCCGCTCTATATCCGTTTGGGTTACGAAGACACGATTTCTTCTGCCGACTTGGGTAAAGTGGTGGTGCCGGCCGATTGGGAACAGAACCCCGCTCCCTGTCCGGAAGAAGAAATAGAATTGCAGGTAGAGAATAATATCGCTCCTGCGTATAAATGGGTATTGCCTGCCACTTGGAAGTTCAAGGAAGGCACCGATACCACCGCCGCCAAGGTTACCGTAATTGCCGGTACCCGTAACGGACGCATCGGAGTGAGTCCGATTACAAGTTTCAGCGAGTTGGGTTGCGGTTCGCTTATCGCCAGGCCGATTTATTCGGTTACGTTTGAACCGAGAAAGGTGCCCGTTACGCCCGGATTCTCGGGATTTGCAGAACGTCCTTGTGTGGGTTCGCAGGTGATTTACCGGATTGAACAAAGCACGGCGGCGAACAATATCAAGGCCTACCGTTGGGAATTTCCCAAGGATTGGCGCATAGCCGTTACCGATGCCGCGGTGGCGGGTCCGTCGGGCGATACCAATGTATTGCCGGTTACCCCGAATGGATTCTGCCCTGTTGTGGTGGGTAAAGACAGCGGTAATATCCAGGTATATGCGATGGATAGCTGCGGAGAACGTTTGGTGGGCGGCAATCCTACGAGCAAGGCTGTTTATCCTGTGGATACGGCGCGCCTGCAGGTGTTGGGCGACCAGAACGTTTGCCTGGACAGCACCGTTTATCTTAGCGTGAGCGCGTTGAATCCCTATACCGATGGCAGAACTTACGGATTGCAGATTCAGTATGTCGCTTCGGGAGATAAACCGCTTGCCATCGAGTTTGAGGATGGAGACAGCACGCGGATAAAGATACAGTGCGTTAACCGTGATACGGCAAAACTCATCTTTACCCCCTACAATCTCTTTTCTTGTCCCGACAATGTGGAACCTGTGGTTCACTACCTAATCACCGATACCGTTCCCGAAATTCCGGGCGTTATCGAGGGTCGTGAATATGTGTGCGAAGACAACCCCTATGTTTTCATTTTCCATGTGGATCCCGAAAAGAAAGCCATTTTTGATGAGATAAGCTACAGCTGGGCGGTTCCGCAAGGTTGGCACATCGACAGTGTTGTAAACGATACGGTTCTGCATGCCTATTTCGATACGGTGGCCGATAATGCAGGGGATTCCCGTCAGAGAGATACCATTCTGTGTTATCCCCGTTCGGGTTGCGGTACGGCTTATCCCACGGCTTTTGTGGTAAGCATACAGCCGCAGGATGAATTTGCCGACAGCATCCGGGTGGCAAGGCCCGATCCTTGTTTGGGCACGGAACTCAAGGCATGGTTGAAGAATGGCGATTCCTATAATCTCGACACTATCCGTTTCTTCTGGAATACACCCGAAGGATGGACCCGTCTGGATGAAGATGTATTGCCCCAAACCTCTTATCTGGTGCATTACGATACGGCTTCGTATATCGGAGTGCGCTATGAACGCGATGGCGGTTGCGGCATGAGCCGGACGATAAACTTCCGCGTTACCGTTAAGGACAGTGCCGCCAAGGCTTGTTTCGAAGGTATGGAATATCCTTGCTTCTCGCGTTCCGTCTATGAAATGGCGGTGGCTCCCGATCCGGAACATATCGACAGTGTTAAATGGTTCTACGGAGATTTGACAGCTACCGTACATACCCGTCGTGGTTCTTATATGGTGGGCGACTCGCTCGTTATCGACAATGCGGCCAAAAAAAACAATCCGTTGCCTGTTACGGTGCGTTCCATCAATGAATGCGGCAGCCGGGATACGGTGTTTACGATACGTCCCATTACCGAAATTTCCGATTTCAACAGTCCGATTCGGGTTCCCCGGTACTGCCTCTCCGATACGGGTTATGCCTATATCGACCTGACGAATGCCCAACGGAACCAAGGTTTGTTCTTTGAATGGCGCTTCGAGCCGGATTCGGTTTACCGATCGCTCAAAGCCTTTGTGGCGGGCGATACGGCCGCCGTTCTGCAGTATCTTGCAGGTGCCGTTACCGACACTTTGCAGATAGTGCTTTTGGCGGGCAACGACTGCAGCCGTTTGGCAGACAGCATGCTTAGTCCGAAGATTGCGAAAATCGCTCCTTTCGAGTACAGGATTTTTGCCGCCTACGATACCTCGTATGGAACGGTTTACGGCACGGAACGTCTGCCGGTATTCGTGGCCAAGACCTCGGCGGCAGACACGGGGGCTTACACCTACCGTTGGCAACCCGAAAGCGAACTGTATCCTTTGGCGGATTCTCGTTATACCAACCGCCGATATACCAAGATGCTGATTCGGGATATTGAAACCTATTACGTGGATTCGCGGCAGAAAGCGGCAGACAACCAGGTGGCCTTGCCGTTCTACCGCCGCGACGGGCTTTGCTATGCCCACGATACCTTGCATATCCGGATTGACAGCCTTTTGAGTGTGTTGTTCGAAGGTGAGCAGGCGGCCTGCATGGAGATGGAAAAAGAATTGCACCCGATAGTCTTTGGCGCCAACGTTGACCGGATGCGTATCGACACCTCGGACGAAATGTATGAATACGGCTACATGATCGATTGGTACCGTTGGGAAGATTCCGTCTGGGTTGAGATGGAAGAGTTCCGCGATAACGCGGTGGCCACCGTGATGCGTGAAAAAGAGGGAGAATACCTCTACCGCGTGGTGGTCAACGACAACACTATCGTGCACGATTCCACGACCGAGGTAACGGTATCCCATGCCGATACGGCGGATGTCTGGTTGCATGTTTATGGAAAACCCACGGTACGTTTTGTCAATGTTTCTTCCGATCCCGTGGAAGTGCCGGTGGGCAGCCGCATCAGCGTGCAGACGGATGTTTACGATGGAACGGGCGAATATGTTTATTGCTGGACTTCCTCTCCCGATACCACGCTTATTTTGCCGGGTTACGATTCGGAATCCGATATCAAGACGCATTCCATTTATCAGGCGTCTGAGCTGAGGATAGTGGTATGGGATACCTTGAGCGGTTGTATCGCTTCCAATACGCTCCACATCCGGTTGGGCAAGGGCAGCGATATACCCAATGCCTTTACGCCCAACGGCGACGGCAAGAACGATGTTTTCCTCAAGGGAGTTTCTGAATTGACCATCTTTACCCGTTGGGGTGAAGAGATATATCATACCACGCAGGGAGAAGGTTGGGACGGCACGTACAGGAACAAGAAAGTCCGTCCGGGCGAATACCTGTATGTGGCGGTTGTCCGTGAAAACGGCAAAGACCTTGTGTTCAAGGGTGTGGTATCGGTATTGACGGTAGATTGACGTTTGAAATGAAGATGTGTAAGATGAGGTTAGCTTTTGTTTCGTTCGGATTGACACTGCTTTTGGGCTTGGGCGGCGTGTTGGCGCAGCAACCTGTCATGGATGGTTCGAAAGAAGACGTGCGGCGGCAGATCCGGCAGGACAATGCCATGAAAGCCGCTAAGGACGAGGTAAAGCAAGACGGTTTCAAGGGTTCGGTCCGCAAGCAGGTGGAACTGGGCAAGGCGGCGTACAGCCTGGAACAATATGCGGTGGCATACGATAGGTTTCTGCGTGCTTTCACGCGCGAGAAAGATACTGCGCGCCTGCTCAAGATCGAATATCTGATGGGGCAGAGCCAGCAACGGATGAACCATCCCAAGGCGGCGGCCTTGCACTATTCGCATGTTTGGCGCAGGGGCGTGCGCGATGCCAAGTTCCTGCAGGAATACGCGGAAGTGTTGTTTGCCGTAAGTGCCTACGACCGGGCGCAGCGTATCCTCGACGACCTCAAGGCCAAAGGTGTTTCCACCCCGGCCACGCAGGTACGTGAGCAAAGCCTGCAGAATATGGAATATGCCTTGCAGATGCAGGAGGCTTTCGGGCTTCTGCCCAAAGACCTGCATTACGATTCGGCATTGAACACGGCTTTCAGCGAATATGCTCCCTCTTTGGTGGCGGGGCAGTTGGTGTTCACCTCCTCCCGTCCGCAGGAAGGGCAGACGGTAAGCGACCCGCGCACGGCCCAAGGCTATTCGCGGCTTTTCTCCGCCACTTTCGATCCGGTGTCGCAAACCTGGGTCAATCCCCAGCCGTTCCGTGGCGAAATTGCGGAACTGAAAGGCAATATCGGAACGTTCAGCTACGATTCGGTGCATAACATAGGCTTCTTTACCTGGAATCAGGTAAACAGCAGCGGCATCTATACCGTGCAGCGCGAAGCCGACGGTTCCTGGGGCAATCTGCAGGAATTCGCCTTCAACTATATGGAAGGCAGCGATAATTTCATCGGCAAGGTAGGGCATCCCTCCATCAGCAAAGACGGCAAACGCCTCCTGTTCGTTTACCACGATGACGCCTTGCGTTCAGGTACCGATATCTGGTATGTGGAACGTTCCGCTCCCAAGATAGAACCCGTCACCAAAGGCAAGCGCAGAAAGGTTACGCCTCCTGCGGCGCAGGGCAAGACCAGTTCCCGCAAGAAGAAAGAGCCGGTGGTTACCGGCCCTCAGCCGGTTATCGTCAATGCAGATTGGGGTATTCCGGTGCGTTACGATTCGATGGTGAACACGCCTGGGCGCGAAGTGTTCCCGCAGTGGATCAATGACAGTATGTTTGTTTTTGCCTCCGACGGCCATGTGGGTTACGGCGGTACGGATCTGTATGCGGCGGTGCTTGATGAAAGCCGCACCAAGGTGCGCGACGTGCATACGCTGCCCATGCCGGTAAACTCCTCCTTCGACGATAATTCGTTGTTGCCTGATGTGGCGCACGGCATGTTGATACTGTCTTCGAACCGCCATACCGATTGGGGACGTACCGACAACCTTTTCCTCATGCGTACTTGGGGTGTCAAATACAAGGTGGAAGGCACGGTTTCTTATTGGGAAATCCGTTACGACACCATAACGGTTAAGAAAACGAGAACGCTTGAAGCCGCCGCTCCCGCGTCGGTGGACTCGGCCTCGGCTTTGGTGCGCGACAGTCTCGGCAATCCGGTTCCGGACAGCCTCGGCCATGCCGTGTTTGCCGACACGCCCCCTGCGGTTGCCGCCGCTCCTCAGACAATAGAGGAAGAAGAACAGACCTTCAAGGCCGACACGACCCATAAGATTCTCACGAACTATTATATCATGGTTCGGGGCAAGGAAAACAATTTTTATGGTTCGGTGCAGCCCGACAGTACCGGCAAGTACTCCATTTCATTCCTTGCCCCGGGAACTTACGACTTTACGGTCTATTCCGACGGATTTAAAGACACCACGCGTACCGTTGTGCTCGAAAAAGACGGGCAGGTGCTGCCTATTTTGGTAACCCGCCGTGTGGATTTTGAAACGCGTAAGCTTATCCAGCCCAAGAAACCTACGCCCAAGCCGAAAGCCAAACCCGAAGAAAAACCCAAACCCAAGCCTACGCCCAAACCGGAAGTAAAACCCAAGCCCAAGCCGAAGGATACTGTTTCCAAACCCAAAGACTTGATTGCTAAAATTAATAAGGAAAAGAAGATAGAGCAGAAGCCCGATGCGCGCACGGTAGATAACTACAAGAAGCGTATTAACGACCCCTTGCGCCGCGCCAAACTGACGGTGGTTCCGCCCGATGCCAAGTGTGAGGTGTGCAGCGACAAACCCGAATGGAGGCGCAATGTGGGCGAGGATTTCTACATCAAGTCGGGCGAAGACAAGGCTTTGATTACCCTTACCGACCAGCAGGGTCATGTTTCGTATATCGATTTGGCGCCCAATACGGCGTATTCGTTGCAGTTGCAGATGACCTCCAACACCAATCTGCCGTCCTTGCCCAAGGGCATCTCCCAAGACGATATCCGCAAGAAAGTGGTTACGCGCGACTATATTCTGTTTGAATGTACGCCCAAGCTCGCGGAAGTGAACGATGAGGTGTATATCAACAACGTTTACTACGATTTCGACAAGGAAGAAGTTATCAAGGACGGTACGCGCGAACTGGACCGTATGATTATCATCGCCTTGAAGAATCCGCAGATGATTTTTGAAGTGGAAGCCAACACCGATGAACGGGGTTCGGAAGAATACAACCAGAAACTTTCCGACCGCCGTTTGGAAACGGTTCGCTCGTATGTGGCCAAGAAGGGCATGGATATGAGCCGCTTCAAAGGCAAGTCGTATGGCGAGACCAATCCGCTTATCCGCAATGCCGTTACCGATAAGGAACACTATCTGAACCGCCGCACCACATTCCGTTTGCGGAATCCCAAGGCGGTGAACGCCAAGAAAGACGACCTCAGTTATCCGGCGCCCGAAATAGATTTTCCGCAGGAGGAAAAGGTAAGCTTTATGGTGCAGGTAGGCGCTTTCCGCATGCCTTTGGACGACCCCAAGGACTACTACCGCGATATTGTGGAAAAGAACCCCGATTTCGAGATAACGTATTATATGGATGGCGATGGCTTGTACAAATACAATGTGGGAAGCCATTACAACACCTTGGAAAAGGCGCAGGCCGTTGTGAAACGTCTTTTGGACCAGAACCGCGAATGTTACATCGCGGCTTTCTACAAAGGCCGTCGTATCACGGTGAGCGAAGCCAAGGCCGTTATTCAACATAACAAGAAACGTTGATGCGTTTAAAACCGAGACATAGAACCTGTTTGGCTTTGCTTGCCGTGTTGCTGTGCGCGTTTTCTCTGCGCGCGCAGAACAGTACGCCTACCTTCACCCAGCAGATGTTCCACAAGGTGAATTTCAATCCGGCGGCGGTAAGGCCTGACCCTGTGGTGGACGTGTTCCTTTTGGGCCGTATGCAGTGGGTGGGTTTCGACGGCGCGCCCAAGAGCATCATGCTCAACGCTTCCGGCTATCTGCCCGAAATCAGGTCGGGTATTTCGGGTTCGGTGATAGGCGAAACTTTCGGACACACCTTTTGGATGAACGCCAAGTTCGGCTATTCCTATCATCTCCATCTGGGGCGTATGAACTACCTCTCTTTCGGCCTGGGTGCGGGCGTGCTCTATAAGAATTTCGCCGGCCATAAAATCAAGGTGGAAGACAGCGACGACCCGTATATAGACTACGAGGATGTGAACGATGTGAAACCCGATGTGGATTTTGGCTTGATGTTTACCTTCAACAAGTTCAGTTTCGGGTTGAGCGCCACCCACCTTACCGCATGGGCGTACAACCGCAAGAAAGACTATTTCGCTCCGCAGGAAGGCTACCATGCCTTTCTTCAGGTAAAGGGAGATATCAGTCCGAAGTTCGCCATAGACCCCTATATCGCCGCTCATTATGTAAACGGCTTTTTGCAGGCGGAGGCGATTGTCAATTTCCGTATCCTGGATATTTTCTGGATAGGGGGCGGATACCGTTACAGCGATGCGGTGGTGTTGATGGCGGGCGCCAAGATAGGTAAAGTATTTTCGATAGGATATTCGTATGATTTGGGAATGGGAGGATTGAAGAAGTACCATTCCGGTTCACACGAGATTTTCCTTTCGTTGAAGTTTGAAACCACCCGCAAGGTAGGTGAAGTAACCGATACGCCGCTGATGTTTGAATAAACGGGCGGAACTTGCGGATAAAAAAGGAGAAAAGATGACCAAACAGGCAGAAAACGAAGCATTGCAATCGTACAACGTGTTGGGCGCGGGAACCAATGTGCAGGGAACACTCAACAGCAACGGCAATTTGCGTATAGACGGTTCGTTCGAAGGAACGCTTGCCATCGAAGGCAAGTTGGTGGTAGGACATACGGGCAGCCTTAAAGGCAGCGTGAGTTGCGCCGCTGCCGAAATCGAAGGCAAGGTAAAGACCGACAAGATGAACGTGAACGGCCTGCTGTCGCTCAAGAGCACCTCGGTGGTGGAAGGCGAGATCACGATTCAGAAGCTTTATATAGAACAAGGCGCCGTATTCAACGGACAGTGCAATATGCCGCAGGAAAGAGCTTAAAGAAACAAAACAAAAGATATGAAAACTACCGTTTTTACCGACACCCACATCCAGTTGGGTGCCAAAATGGAACCCTTTGCCGGTTACAACATGCCCGTGCAGTACCAGGGTATTCTTATTGAACACAACAATGTGCGTCAGAAAGTAGGCGTTTTCGATGTTTCGCACATGGGCGAATTCTGGATCAAAGGACCCAAGGCCTTCGCTTTGCTGCAGCATCTCACCACCAACGATGTGGCCGCTTTGGAAGACGGCAAGGTGCAATATACCACCGTTCCCAACGGCAAGGGCGGTATTGTGGATGATATGTTGGTATATCGTGTGGATGCCCAGACCTACATGGTGGTTCCCAACGCTGCCAATATCGACAAGGATTGGGCTTGGTTCGCTGAACACGCCAAGGAAATGGGTATGGAAGTAGGCAAGGAACTCTACAACGCATCCGATGAAATCTCGCAGTTGGCCGTTCAAGGCCCGTTGGCTTTGAAAGCCATGCAGAAACTTACCGACACGCCTATCGAAGACATGGTTTACTACACCTTCAAGAAAGTAAAACTGGCGGGTGTGGAAGACGTTATTCTCAGCACCACCGGTTACACGGGTGCGGGCGGTTGCGAAATCTATTTCGCCAACAAGGACGGCAAGAAGATTTGGGATGCCGTGTTCGAAGCCGGCAAGGAATTCGGTATCATGCCTTGCGGTCTGGGATGCCGCGACACCTTGCGTCTCGAAATGGGCTTCTGTCTCTACGGACACGAAATCAACGACGAAACTTCCCCGATTGAAGCCGGTTTGGGCTGGATTACCAAGATGGTTCCGGGCAACGACTTCATTGACCGCGACAAGATGGAAAAACTCAAGGCCGAAGGCGTGAAACGCAAATTGGTGGGCTTTGAAATGGTGGACCGCGGTATCGCGCGCGCCGAATATCCCATCTGCGACGAACAGGGTAACACGATTGGCCATGTTTGCTCCGGTTCGCAGTCGCCTTCTTTGGGCAAAGCCATCGGAACGGGCTACGTACAGGCCGGTTTCAGCAAGGTCGGTTCGGAAATCTATATCGACGTGCGTGGCCGCAAGCTCAAGGCACAAGTGGTCAAGATGCCTTTCTATAAGGGATAATCGAAATATCTGAAAGACCGAAGCCTGTATAGACTTTCGAGGTCTGTATAAAAAGGGTCGTCCGGAATTTTCCGGACGGCCCTTTTATGTTATGAACCGGGGTGATTTTAATAGTGTGTGGTTAGGATGTGTTTTGTATAAGTATAATATATTC
>CAMWTX010000004.1 GCA_947177315.1 uncultured Bacteroidales bacterium
GCGGATTTCCTAAAGACTAATCGTCGTCGAAATCCTTGAAGCGGTCTATCTCGCGGCGTTCGCGCTTGGTGGGGCGGCCTGTACGGGGGTCGCGCCTTTCGAAAGAGGGGGCGCGCTGCAGGGCGAGTTTTTCCTTTTCTTCGGGCGCGGTGATGTCGAGCACGTATTCGGGCACCTTGGCGGCTCCCACGCGGTTGGGCAACAGCCCCAGCACCCGGAAAGAGAAGGTTACGCCGTGGCGGTTCATATGAAAAACATCGCCTTCCTTGATTTCCTTGGCCGCCTTCACGATGTCTTGCCCGATGCGCACCCGGCCCAGACGGCAGGCTTCGGCGGCTTCCGTACGGGTCTTGAAAAGACGTATCGCCCAAAGAAACTTATCAATCCGCATATACTCAAAATTCGGGGCTATCGTTTGTTGAACGCCTGCCAGCCCTGGGCGGTGAGCGGTATCAGGCTGCCGTTTTCGGGCACGAGGAAATTGCCCTGCGCCTTTTCGACCATGTGCCCTATCACCGTGATTTTGGCGTTGTCCTTTATCTTGTCGTAATCCTTCTGTTGGATGGTGAACAGCAGTTCATAGTCTTCCCCGCCGCTGAGCGCCGCCGTTTCGGGCAGAATCTTGAACAGTTCGAGCGCCTTGCTCGTTTCCATATCCACCGGAATCTTGCTCTGGTAGAGCATGCAGCCGCAATCCGACTCCCGGCTCAAGTGCAGGATTTCGGAAGCCAGGCCGTCCGAAACGTCGATCATCGAGGTGGGCTTGATATCCAGTTCCGCCAACAGATCCACGATATCCAGACGGGGTTCGGGCTTGAGCTGGCGTTCAAGCACATAGGCAAAATCCTTGAAATCGGGCTGCATCTGCGGATTGGCCAAAAACTCGCGCTTTTCCCTTTCCAACAACAGCAAACCGGCGTATGCACCGCCCAAATTGCCCGAAACGCAAAGCAGGTCGTTTTCTTTGGCGCCGCTGCGGTAGGCCACTTTGCCGGGTTCCGCATAACCGATTACGGTTACCGAAATCGCCAGCCCGGCGCGGCTCGACACGGTATCGCCGCCCACCAGATCCACCCCGTAGCGGTCGCAGCAAAGGCGCATCCCGGCATAGAGTTCCTCGATGGCTTCCAACGAATAGCGGTTCGATACGGCAATGCCCACCAGCACCTGGGCGGGTTTGGCGTTCATGGCGGCGATGTCCGAAAGGTTCACCGCAATGGCTTTGTAACCCAAGTGTTTGAGCGGACAGTAAGTCATGTCGAAATGCACGCCCTCCATCAGCAGGTCTTTGGAAACCAGTTGCACCTGCCCTTGGGGCGAGAGCAGCACCGCCGCGTCGTCGCCCACGCCTTTGAGCGTGCTTTGGGGATGGTGTACGGCAAAGTTTCCGGTAATGCGGTCTATCAGGCCGAATTCGCCGAGTTCTTCCAGCTCCGTGCGGTTCTGTCCGCCCTGGGCTTGTTCTTCGTTGAGGCTCTTATCCACGGAATATCGTTTTTTTGTTTGCGGTGCGGCGGGTAAGCGATTTGGCCCGGCGCGAGAAGATGAACATGGGCAGGGAGGCCCCCACCGTCATGCAGAGGATTACCGTTACGGTAACGATGATGTTCAGGAAAAAGTCGTTGAGGTGCAGGAAGGCTTCGGCGGGAGCGTTGATGTTCTGCATAAAGAGGATGATGGAGAACACCGCCTTGTAAGCGTACATTCCCGGCACGAAAGGCAGCAGCGCAGGGATATAGAGCGTGGTCATGGGGCATCTTATCCTGCCGCCCAGCCAAAGGCTGCCGAAACCCATCAGGAGCGATGCCGCCAGCGTGGCCGTGGCGATATCGAAACCCAGGGTCTGCATGAGCTGGTAACGGAGGGCGTAACCCACCGCCGCCAACACCATGATGAACGGCAGAGACCGCCGCGAAGGATTGGAGACCGCGCCGAAACCCAGGGCGGCGAAAGCGGCGCAGAGGGCGCGTATTATCGTTTCTTCTATCATAACAGCAAACTCCCCCTGAATATCACCATCGAAATGGAAAGCCCCACCGCCAGGCACAGCACGATAAGGATGGCGCGCATAAGGCGGGCGAAGCCTATGAGCACATGGTTCTCGAACATGTCGATGACACCGGTGATGAGCGGTACCCCGGGCACCATGAAAAGCACGCTCGTGGCCACGGCCACCGTAACGTTTACCTGACCCGCCAGCACCGGCAGCGAAGCCAGCCCCAGGCAGGTAAAGGAACTGAAGAACGAAACGAGAATCACCGCCAGCGAATGGTCGATGCCCAATTTCTTGATGAACCGCAACAGCAGGTAACCGGCAAAGGTGCTCACGAAAACAAGCCCCATCGAACCCAAGTCGCCGCCGAAAAGACGGCAGAAACAGGCGTTTGCCACCGACACGAGCAGGGTAACGAGCCAATTATTCATGCGGGGTTTCTGCATGATCTGGCTGTATTCTTCCTTTACCTGCGCTATGTTCAGCTTATTATCGAACACTTTCCAGCTGAGCGCGCTCAACTCGGCGTTCAGTTCAAAACTTACCGGAATCTGGCGGATATGCACCACTTCGGTGCAGATTTCGTCTTGTTCGGGGTCGGAAAGGGTAAGGATAATGTTGGAGGCGAAGATGGTCATGGTAAGTTCCAGGCCGTAAGCCTCGCAGATGCGCCGCGAATTGCGTAGCACCCGCGTGCAGTGTACGCCCGCGCCCAGCAGCACGGCGGCGTAGTCGGCAATAAAGCCCGTGGTTTCCTTAAGTTTGGCCGATTGGTACATCTTATTTCACTTCCTCCAAGGTTACCAACTTGTTCACGATGGCATAAATGGTGAGCCCCGCCGAACTGTGTATCTGCAATTTGTTGGCGATATTGCGGCGATGGGTGATGACCGTATGCTGCGAAAGGCAGAGCTTGTCGGCTATCTGCTTGTTGGTGAAGCCTTTCACCACATACGACACGATTTCTTTTTCGCGCTGGCTCAAGGTCTTTCCGCTTTCGGAAGCCTCCTGGGGCGAAGGTTCGAGCCTGCCCAGTTTCTCGCGCAGCTGCTCAAAATCGTCGTAGAGCGAAACCGAGGCGTCGAAGCCTTGCAGTTTCTGCTCATCGCGCAAATCCGTAACCAAGGCCACGCACAGCATATCGCGGTTCCCGCCCTTGGCCGGGTTCTCGCCTTTCCAGAAACCGGGGTTCACAATCAGCACGTCTGGGCGTTCCAGCGAAAGATGGTGTTCCAACTGCCCCAAATCGCCCACTTGAAAAACACGGAAACCGGCGTTGATCTTCCTCAGCACGGAAACCATTCCCTCCCGTAGTATTTCGGAAGGCTCGGCCACGGTAAAAGTCAGCATCCTCTTCATCGCGCCGCTTCTTTTTCGATTTTCTCTATCAACGGAACCAATAGCACGTCTTCGAGGGTGTTGTGCTGGCGCAGGTCTTCGGCACAGGTAAAGATGTCGAACAAAGTGGCGTTGAACTCGTTGCCGGTCTTTCCGACGTAGTATTTGAGCAGGATGTCGCGCAACTCGGTGAGCCGGCTCTCAATCTGGCTGTGCTGTTTGCGGAAGATGTCGATATGGTAGCCGCTGTCGGCCTTGCCCTGAATCAGGGCGCGGATATAGGGAAACACCTTTTTTTCTTCGTACTGCATGTGCTTCTTCACCTCATCGGCGTATTCGTCGAAAAAGCGCAGCACCACCACGCTCACGTCTTTCTGGTCTTTGCCGCCGATCACTTCCGAAAGGTCGGAACGCAGCGTGGGCAGACGGTAGTTGAGAAAATATTCGTGCGAATTATGCAGGTAGCGCACAATGGCTTCGGGCTTGAGCCCGTTCACTTCCCTGGGGTCGAGACGCCCGTACAGGCTCAGGTTCACCACCGCCAGAAAGGTGGGAACGTCTATCCGGTGCTTGCGGCACACCTCGCCCACCGAAGCATCGCCAAACCCCATCGGAATACCGAAACGGCTCAGCACGAACAACATATAGTGGTTGCCGCATACAAGGGAGCACATCTTGTCGTCTTCCGTATATCGGGTTTTGGTATTCATGGCTTTTCTTCGTTATTTTGTGGCGGAGGCTTAAAAACCTGCAAATTTAGGAATTTTATTTATGGAAAACGCTCAAAAATTGCAGCTGGAAGAATTGCTGCGAAGCCTGGAAGAATGGGCGCCGCTCTCCCTTCAGGAAAGTTACGACAACGCCGGGCTGGTGCTCGGAAACCGCCACGGACAAGTGCACCGGGCACTGATTTGCTTTGATGTTACGCCCCAGGTGGTGGAAGAAGCCGTAGAAAAGGGCGCGGACCTGATTATCTCGCACCATCCGCCCATCTTCAAAGGCATCAAGCGCATCGACTCCGGCTCGCGCATGGGCAGGATGCTCGCCCTCTCGCTGCAGCACGGCATCTCGTGGTACGCCATGCACACCAATCTCGACAACACTCCCACCGGGGTTAATTCCTACCTTTCCCAAAAATTAGGGCTTCTCAACGCCCGCGCGCTCGTGCCCGCAGACGCCCAGGGTCTTGCCGGCGCGGGCGTGATAGGTTCGTTGCCTGAACCCATGCAGGAAAAACAGCTGCTCGACACGCTCAAGGAACTTACGGGCGTAAAGTGCATACGCCATTCGGGCTTTACCGGAAGAACGATAAGGACCCTGGCGCTGTGCGGCGGCAGCGGCGCGGGATTTTTTGCCGAAGCCGAAGCCCGGCATGCCGACGTATATATTACCGGCGACGTGAAATACCACGACTTTGCGGATGCCGAAAACACCACCTGGTTAGTGGATATAGGGCATTACGAGAGTGAACATTTCGTAAAGGAATTAATTCTTAAATATGTTACCGAAAAATTTCCTAAATTTGCCGCCCATATTTCGGAACGGTCTGTAAACCCCGTTTCTTGCTATTAAACTCACTCACACGATGAAAGAAAAAGCCGAAACCAAAACCAAAGCCGCCCCCAAGAAAGCGGCCGCCAAAACTGCCCAAGCCGCCCCCAAACCCAAAGTGGTTTCCGAAGAAAGAGACGCCGCGGTAGAACAGAAGTTGGTTTCCCTTTACGCCCTGCAAAGCGTGGATTCCGCCATAGACAACATCCGTATCCTCCGGGGCGAGCTGCCTTTGGAAGTGCAGGACCTCGAAGACGACATTGCCGGCTACCAGAGCAAAATCGAAAAGCTCAAGGCCGACATGGATGAAATCGCCAAGAACATTTCCGACCGCAAAGCGGCGATAACCGAAATCAAGGCGCAAATCAAGAAATACGAAAAGCAGCTGCGCGAAGTAAAGAACAGCCGCGAATACGATGCCTTGAACAAGGAAATCGAATTCCAAAACCTCGAAAACCAGCTTCACGAAAAGAAAATCCGCGAAGCCACCATCACCCTCGAAAAACGCAAGGCCGACTTAGAACGCAACGAAGAAGCCTGCGCCGAACGCCAGAAAGACCTGGAAGCCAAGAAAGGCGAGCTGGATGAAATCGTGGCCGAAACCGAAAAGGACGAAAAGGCCTTGATGAAGAAATCGGAAGAATACCAAGGGAAGATCGAACCCCGCTGGCTGCGTCTCTATGAACGTATCCGCAACAACGCCCACAACGGTCTGGCGGTGGTTTGCGTGGAAAGGGATGCCTGCGGCGGTTGCTTCAGCAAGATTCCTCCCCAACGTCAGATCGACATCCGCATGCACAAGAAGATTATCGCCTGCGAATACTGCGGCCGCTTCCTGGTGGATGAATCGATTAAGGAAAAAGCCGAAGAAGTCACCGGCCAAGGCAAATAAACCAAATAAATCGATAAAAAAACCGATGCTTCCGCATCGGTTTTTTTTATGCCTGCAGAACACGCCCCTAGGCTGCATAATCCCGTTTGACGGGCAGGAAGAGGCGCAATACAATCAGGCCGTGAGACCAAAGCGTGGGGAGCAGGCCGAAATGGAGGCGCATGATACGGAAACGCTCCTTCCACGAAAGCACCAGCATCTGACGCGATTTTCCGCCCTTGAGATAGCACGAAACTATCTGATGCGTGTTGGCGATGCGCCGCGCCTTTTCGAGCGCCTGCAACACCCAATTGTAGTCGGCAGAGCATTTGTACCGCATGTCGTAAGGTTCCGCCAGGGCGCGGCGCACCAGCACCGACTGATGACAAACCAGCATACCCATGCGGAAACTCCCGGGCCTGAGCTTTTCGGGAGCGCGCAGACGCCGCATGCCCGCCGGTTTCCAATCGGCATCCACCAGTTGGGTCTGTCCGTAATAGACATCCGCGCGTCCGTCGGGCGTGGCATCGCTCGGGACATCCTGGGCAAAGGCCTGTTCCAGAAAGCGGTCGGAATAGATAAAGTCGCCTGCGTTGAGAAACCACACAAAATCGCCCGAAGCCATCCCAAGACCCTTGTTCATGGCATCGTAAATGCCCTTGTCGGGTTCGGAAATCCAACGGGAAACGATATCCAGGTTCTGATTTATCAGTTCCAGCGTGCCGTCTTTGGAAGTCCCGTCCACCACGATATATTCGATATAGGGATAGCGCGCCTTCTGCTCGCGCACACTCTGCATGGTCTTGGCAAGCGGTTCTTTGGCGTTATACACCACGGTAATGATACTTACAACAGGAGCGTTCATGGCGCAAATCTTAACTATTCGATAATGTCCATTTCTTCCACCAAGCGCGTGGCGCCGGCAAACTTGTCGATGATGAACAGGCAGTAGCGGATATCGAGCATGATGTTGCGGCATATTTTGGCATCGTAGCGGATGTCGCTCATCGTGCCTTCCCAGCAGCGGTCAAAATTGATGCCGATCAGGTTGCCCTCGCCGTTGAGCACAGGGCTGCCCGAATTGCCGCCCGTGGTGTGGTTGGTACCGATAAAGGCCACCGGCATCTCGCCCAGGGCGTTGGCATACCGGCCATAGTCTTTCCTGGCGTAGAGGTCTTTCAGTTTGGCCTCCACCACATAGTCGTAAATATCAGGATTCTCTTTCTGCATGATGCCGTCCAAGGTGGTGTAATGCTTGTAAAGCACCGCGTCGGCAGGCTCGAAGCCCTTGATCTTGCCATAGGTTACCCGAAGCGTAAAGTTGGCATCCGGATAGAAACGGGAACTGCCCACATTGCTCAGCACCAAATTGTTCTGATTGCCCACACGCATCAGACCGGCAAAGGCGCCGCTCTCCTTCATTGCCAGCTGCCCTTTCATATAGATGCGTTGCAGGCTGTCGATACGCTTGCGGCCTTGCGCCAGCATGGGATAGACCATCTGCCGATAGGTTCCCAGCATGATGCCGGCGTAGTTGTACAGCGGATCTTTTTCGATGGCCTTATAGTCGGAAGCCTTGTACTTGTCTAAGAACGCCGTCAGTCTTTCGGGCGAGGAGAACAGGGATTTTCCATAGAAGACATCCAGGGCCTTTTTCAAATCCGGTGCCGGCATATTCATGAACAGGGCGGAATTCTCATCGTTTTCCATCATGCCCAACATGGTTTCGAACACGGCGCGGTCCACCTGCGGGTGGTAGTCCTTAAAGAACTTCTGAGCCTTGGCGCGGGCTTCTTCCAAGGCTTCCTCAAGGCTGAGGCTGGTATCCTCTCCCTTGGAGACCTGGCAGAGTTTCTGGAAAGAATACGCAAAAGGCACCACTTCGGGAGCCATGACACGTTCCTGGAATATCACCGCCAGCGCAAGCGGTTTTTCCAAATCCTCATAGGCTGCCTTCAAGGCCGGTAGCACACCTGCATATTCGGCACCAGTGGCCGAACCCGCCCAACTCTGAAACACCTTTTCGTAGTCGCGTTTGCTGCCCGGCACGTTCATCCGTTGGATACCCTTGATCTCGCCCATCCATTTTTTCCAGCCGTTGGCTATCGAAGCAGCTTTGGCGGCATATTGAATCCGAACCGCCGGGTCGCGTTCCATCGCCGCCTTGATTACCTCCAGACGGGCGGTGCGGGCGGCCACACGCATGGGGTCTTCGATGTTCAGAATCTGTTCCACGCCGTAGGAACTCAGGTATTCCTGCGTTCTGCCCGGATAACCGAACACCAAGGTAAAATCGCCCTCTCCATAACCGCGCAAGTCTATCTTAAGATATTTCTTGGGGCGGTAGGGCCGGTTGTCGGGGCTGTACGGGGCGGGCTGGTTGTCGGCATCGGCATAGATGCGGAACACCGAGAAATCGCCCGTATGGCGCGGCCACATCCAGTTGTCGGTATCGCCGCCGAACTTGCCGATATTGGAGGGAGGAGCCCCCACCAAACGCACGTCCTTGAACACTTCATAAACGAAAAGATAGTATTGGTTGCCGTAGTAGAAAGGCAGCACCTTTACTTCCGTGTTGGGGGAGGCAAGGCTCTCCTGCAGGCGTTTGGCGCGCGCGGCGAGGCTGTCCTGGCGGATTGGTTCAGGCATATCGAAGGTGATGCCCTCCAACATAGGTTCGGTAACATCGCGCATTTCTTTGAGAAAACGCACTTCCAGGCCGGGGCAGGGCAATTCTTCCTGCAGGCTCTGCGCCCAAAAACCCTGGGTCAGATAGTCGTGTTCCACCGAAGAATGATACTGGATATAGCCAAAACCGCAATGGTGGTTGGTCAGGAGCAGGCCTTGGGGAGAAACCACCTCGCCCGTGCAGCCGCCGCCAAACTGCACGATGGCGTCTTTGAGCGAAGAGTGGTTGATGCTGTAGATGTCTTCGGCGGTAATCTGCAGGCCCAGCCGCTGCATTTCCTCCTGGTTCTGCTGCAGCAGAAGCGGAATCCACATGCCTTCGTCGGCACGCGAGGGAAGACAAAAAGCCAGCATGACGCCAATAACTGCCGCCACCCGTGTTATATTTTTCTTAACCATGACTGTTGTAAATTTTTCAAAAACTTATTAATTAAATGGGATCTATTTCCCGTCCGCCTGTTCGAAAGCGCGGGTGGCCTTGGTCTTGCGGTGCTTGTTAAAGGCGTCCAGATCCAAGGTGAGGCTCAGGTAATTGGGTGAACCCAGTTTGTGGTAGCGCGAACGCGAATAGCTGATGTTGAACTTGGAGATACGGAATCCCACGCCCCAGGAGAATCCCACCACGCCTGCCTTGGAGGGCTGCCGCATATCTTTGGCGCGCATATAGTTGTAGGATGCCCGTATATAGAATCCCCGATAAGGGATGAGTTCAACCCCTGCCACGATGTGCCGCCCCAGGTTGTCGAAGAAATCGCCCGCGCCGCTGCGTTTCTTCACATCGCCCGTAATCAGGTCTGTTTCGGCGTAGGGGTCTTCGTAGTTCAGGCGCCATTTCTGCAGGTTGGGAAACTCAAAGAAGACCCGCAGCGGCGTGTGGGGAATCCGTTGCGAGAGCGCCACCGCCACTTCGAAAGGCATGCGGGTATAGCCGTCGCCCGAATAAGACTTGAGCGCGCCGCCCATATTGCGCAACAGCAGCGAAACGGCAAAAAGCCTCGACTTGTTGGCATACGTGGCGCTCACATCCACCGCCATGCCGAACGCATGGTAGGATTCGATGCTCGAGTAAATCATCTTGAAGTTGGCGCCTATCGTGAAATGGCTGTCCAGCTCGCGCCCCCAGCCGAGAATCACCGCCGCATCGTTGGCGTAGGCGGTGCCCAGCTTGTGGTCGTATTCATCGGTGGCGGTGATTTTTCCGTATGCCCCGAACTGGGCATGCACGGCAAAACTCCCCACGTTCTTGAAGGTGCGGCTGTAAGAGGCAAAGCCGTAGTTGGTGCCGTTGAAATAATTGACGATGTTGACGGCCAGATGGTTGTGAATCTCGTCGGTAATCAGCGAGGGATTGGCGAGGGAGAGCGTGATGTCGGCATCGCGCGCCGAAAGGAATTCGGCGCCCATCGCGCCGATACGCGCCGAGTTGGCCATATCCAGAAAGGTAAAGGAGGAACGCCCGAATTGCGCGCGCGCAACCGAAAGGCAGCCCGCCCAAACGGCTGCCACGAGAACCACCTTTAGTATCTTAGCTTTCATAACCGGCATCTAGAAGCCAAATGTACGAAAAAATCATAACCGCCCCGGTTCCAGGTACGCGCCCACGGCCTGCCAGAGCACGATGCCGGCCGAAACGGAGATATTGAGCGAATGCTTGGTGCCGAACTGCGGAATCTCCAGCGCGCCCTGGCAGGCATCCACCACTTCCTGCGCCACGCCTTCCACTTCGTTGCCGAAAACAAAGGCTATCTTCCGCCCGGCTCCGGGTCTGAAATCCTGCAAGGGAATACTGCCATGCACCTGTTCCACCGCATACACCTCATAGCCTTCCGCCTTGAGTCTTTCCACAACCTGGCTGGCCTCTCCGCAATACTCCCAATCCACGCTCAAGGTGGCCCCCAAGGCGGCTTTCTCTATCTCGCGGTGCGGAGGAACGGCGGTGATGCCGCACAGAAAAAGTTTTTCCACCCGAAAGGCGTCGCAGGTGCGGAAGCAGGAACCGATGTTGTGCATGCTGCGCACGTTGTCGAGAATCACGCAAAGGGGAAACTTTTCGGATTCCTTGAACCGGTCAACGCTCATGCGTCCCAGTTCCTGCATGGTTTTGAGCCTGTGTTCCGACATACGGCCTTAGAGCGTTTCCAAAATTTCCTTTACCAAACCCACCAGCACGGGCACGGTTTTTTCTACCGCCGCCAACACTTCTTCGTGGCTTACTTCGAGCGTAACTTCACCGCCGCCCAAATCGGAAATGACCGACAGCCCCATTACCTTCATGCCCAAATAATTGGCCACGATGGTTTCGGGAACCGTGCTCATGCCCACCGCATCGCCGCCGATAACGCGGAAATAGCGGTATTCGGAAGGCGTTTCAAAAGTAGGCCCAGTGGTGCCCACATAAACGCCCTGCTGCACGGGGATGCCCAGGCGTTGTGCCGTAGCCAAGCCGTGTTTGAGCAGGTCTTTGTCGTAGGCGTTGTGCATGCTCGGAAAACGTTCTCCAAAACGTTCGTCGTTAGGCCCCAACAAGGGGTTGGGCAACAGGTTTATCTGGTCGTTGATGAACATGATGTCGCCCACTTGGAAATGGGGGTTCATGCCGCCCGCCGCGTTCGACACTAGCATGGTCTTTACCCCGAGGGCTTTCATCACGAACACGGGAAAGGTTACCTCGCGCATGGCGTAGCCTTCGTAAAAGTGAAAACGGCCCTGCATCACCACCACTTTCTTGCCGCTCTTGAGGCGGGCAAAGAGCAGTTGGCCTTTATGACCGGCCACGGTGGAGAGGGGAAAATGCGGAATGTCCTTGTAGGAAACGGTTTTTTCGATGTCGAGCTCATTGACCAGATTACCCAATCCCGAACCGAGAATCACGCCGATTTCGGGCGCATAGTTGCCAGTAGCCTGATTCACATAGGCCGCCGTTTCCTGAATTTTTTCAAACAAATCCATCTTATATCGTTTTATGTTATTTATTCTTGCGCTTGCACATATTCCCTGATGCGGCGGTTGAACGCCTCCCCTTGGCCAAACAGGAATTCGGTGCGCACGGGCAGCACGTAGAGCGGAATGTCCGCCAACAGCCCCAAGTAGGGATGCCCTGCCAGGCGCGCCCAGTCTTTTTCGGTGGTGAGCAGGCAGGCGGTTTCTTGGCCGGTCTGCCGGCAGGCGCGCACCAGGCGGGCAAGGTCGTCTTGGGTGTAGGCGTGGTGGTCTCCGAAACGGAGATGCCGCCTCATGGCAATACCTTTCTCTTGCAGATGCCTTTCTATCGGTTCGGGATGGGCGATGCCGGTAAAGAGCACCGCCTCATCTTTGGATGAAAAGGCGCGGTAAGTGTTGACGGGGCGTATCTCCTCGTAAGCGGTACGGCAAAAAAACACCTGTTGCCCCGGCAAGGGTTTGCATTTTTTGATGAAAGCGTCTCTTTGCGCCTGCGAAAGCGTGTCGGGGCATTTGGTGGCCACGATGATTTGGGCGCGCCGCGCTCCTTTGCGGCTTTCGCGCAAAGTTCCCAAGGGCAGCGGAAAATCGCGGAAATAGGGTTTTTGATATTCGGTAAGCAGGATATTGAGCCCGGCGCGCACGGAGCGGTGCTGGTAGGCGTCATCCAAGATAATGACACCGCAATTAGGTTCAAGGGCTTTGAGTTCGTGGATACCCCGGCGGCGGTCGGCGGCCAGGTAGAGCGAGAATCCTTGCGGCAGGCGCGCGAATTTCTGCAGGTACTGCATCGGTTCGTCGCCGGTCTGTCGGGCCGTCATGCTTTCGCTTGCCAACAGGTTCTCTTGGGTCTTGCGCCCGTAGCCGCGGCTCACCACACCCACGTGGCAGATATCGGAAAGCAGGCGCACCAGGTATTCGGTCATCGGGGTCTTGCCACTGCCCCCGGCGCAGAGGTTGCCCACGCAGATAAGCGGAAACGGGAAACCGGAGGAGGAAAGCCGTCCGCTATCGTACAGGCGGTTGCGCACGGCCGTCGCCAAGGCATAGAAAGGCGTGAACGGGGCGGCGAGAACGCGCAATAAACAAGCATGGTTTTCTATAAACGGCATCGGCTTTATCCGTATTGTTTCCTTGGCTGGAAAATTTCCAGAAGCGAAGTTACTCAAAATTAGGCTTGCAACTCATTACAAAATGTTTACTTTTGCAAAAAATTGAAGGAGGTTCGCCTTATGTACTGGACGTTAGAAATGGCCTCAAAACTGGAAGATGCTCCCTGGCCGGCATCGAAATCGGAACTCATCGACTACGCGCAACGCACGGGGCTTCCGCAGGAAATTCTCGAAAACCTCGAAGAATTGGAAGACGAAGGTATCGTTTACGACGGCATCGAAGAAATCTGGCCCGACTACCCCACCAAAGAGGATTTCTTCTTTCACGAAGACGAGTATTAGGATACCTCTCCTGTCTTTTGCAATTTAAAAGACTTTGTGTAACTTTGCCGCCCTGCCGAAGCGATGCGCCTGCATTGCGGGGCGGAAGATGGTGCATGTAGCTCAGCTGGTTAGAGCATCGGATTGTGGTTCCGAGGGTCGTGGGTTCGAATCCCATCTTGCACCCCAAAAGAGAATGCCGGAAAATCGGGCATTCTCTTTTTTTATATGGAAAAATACACCCTGCGATACCGATGGCTGGACTTCCGCCATACCTTGAAAGAATACCGCTTGGCGTTGACAAGGTTGAAGTGGCGGTATGAACCCGCACCCGTAAAAGGCGCCGATGCCGTTATGTGCGTGGACGGCCGTCAATATCACGGAGGTCTCTGCGACCGGTTCAAGGGCATCATCACGCTCTACGCCTACTGCAAGCAACGGGGCTTGGGCTTCCGCATCAAGCACGAACATCCCTTTCCGCTCGAAGACTATCTGCTGCCAGCCTCCTACGATTGGTTGCTCAAACCCGGGGAATGGACCACGAACATCCGCTATTGCCGATTCTTTCACATGCGCGGCGAAAACTTGGCTGTAAGGCTCAGGAAACTTCATACCGCCAAGCAGATACACTACAGCGGCAACCGCAACTGCCTGCACATTCTCAACCAAGACAAGGGCACAGACTATAAATGGGGAGAATTGTTCCTCGAACTGTTCCGGCCCGCGCCCGACATGGCGACCCGATTGGAAAGACTCAAAGCGGAAATAGGCGACCCCTACCACGCCTCCGTGTTCCGTTTCCAAAACCTTCTCGGCGATTTCAAGGAATACCGCTATAAGGCTCTCGAAAGCGAAGAAGCCCGCGAAGAACTGATTTCAAAATGTCTGAACGCCTTAAAGAAGCGCATGGAAGACTGCGGCGGAAGCCCCATGCTTGTTACCTCCGACAGCGTTACTTTTTTGGCAAGAGCCGCCCGCATTCCCGGGGTATATATCATTCCCGGCACGGTGGCACACATGGGTGGAGGTGGAAAAGTGGCCGGAAATTCCTACGAGGTGTATATGAAAGCCTTTCTCGATTTTTATATGCTCTCCGATGCCCAAAGCATAGCCTGCATCGGCACCTCCCAAATGTATCCGAGCGCCTTTCCCTCCTACGCGGCCTTGGTTCACGAAAGACCCTTTGTCCGCCTGTCGGTCTGAGCGAGTTTTTCCCTTTTAGTTTGCAGGAACGCTCTCCGGGCTTTCTGTCGCATAATATGAAATTAGCGGAAATTCTCGTAATTTCGCGTGTTTTACATCAAAGAGAACGGAAATGCTTACACACACCGAAATCAAAGACCTGCTCAACGTTTCCCTGCAGGAAGGCGAAACCAGGAACGTTACCGTAAAAGGATGGGTAAGAACCAAACGCGGCAACAAGAACGTTGCCTTCATCGCCCTTAACGACGGCACCTGCGTGCAAAGCCTGCAGGTGGTGGCCGAACTCAAGACGGACGAAAATCCCAATGGTTTTAGCGAAGACTTGATGAAGAAGATCAACACGGGCGCATGCCTGCGTGTGGAAGGGGTTTTGGTAAAGTCGATGGGCAAGGGGCAGAACGTGGAGATACAGGCCAAAGACATCGAAGTATATGGCCAGGCCGACCCCGACAGTTATCCCTTGCAGAAGAAAGGCCACTCCCTGGAATTTCTGCGCGAGATAGCCCACCTGCGCCCCCGCACCAACACTTTCGGCTGCGTGCTGCGACTGCGCCACGAAATGGCCTACGCCCTGCACAAGTTCTACCATGAACGCGGCTTTGTGTATCTGCATACGCCCATCATCACCGGCAGCGACTGCGAAGGGGCGGGCGAAATGTTTCAGGTAACCACGCTCGACCTCGAGAACCTGCCCAGAACCAAAGAGGGCTGTATCGACTACGGCAAGGATTTCTTCGGAAAATCCACCAAGCTTACCGTTTCGGGGCAGCTGGAAGGCGAACTGGGCGCGATGGCGCTTTCCAAGATTTACACCTTCGGGCCCACTTTCCGCGCCGAGAACTCCAACACCCCGCGCCACCTGGCCGAATTCTGGATGAACGAACCCGAAATGGCGTTCTACGAGATAGAAGACAACATGGACCTGGCGGAAGACTTTCTCAAGCACCTCACCGCCCATGCCCTGGAACACTGCATGGACGACCTCAGGTTCCTCAACGACATGTACGACAAGGAACTCATCTCACGCCTCGAACACGTGCAGCAGATGAGTTTTGAACGCATCACCTACACCCAGGCGGTGGATGTGCTCAAGGCCGCCAACGCCAAGTTCGACTATCCCGTGGAATGGGGCATCGACCTGCAGTCCGAACATGAACGCTACTTAGTGGAAAAACACTACAAGAAGCCGGTCATCATCACCGACTACCCCAAAGACATCAAGGCTTTCTACATGAAACAGAACGCCGACGGCAAGACGGTGCGCGGCATGGACGTGCTCTTTCCGCAAATCGGCGAGATTATCGGCGGTTCGCAGCGTGAGGAAGATTTCGACAAACTGCAGCGCCGCATCACCGAAATGCACATTCCCGACAAGGATATGTGGTGGTATCTCGACACGCGCCGTTTCGGCACCGCGCCGCACAGCGGTTTCGGGCTCGGTTTCGAACGCCTGCTGCTGTTCGTTACCGGCATGACCAATATCCGCGATGTGATTCCTTTTCCGCGTTTTCCGCAGAACGCCGAATTTTAGACGTTTTAAGACACTTTTGACCCCAAGACGGGGAATTATTCCGGCATTTGTTGATTCGCCTCTTCAGATGCCGGATTTTTTGTCTGCCGGCGGGCCATTTCTTCCATGAGCGCCTGTTCGGCCTGTTCGGAGAGTTCGGCGGAAGAGGAGCGGTTGTTGCCGCGCTTGGCCAGGTCGTAGCCGAAACGCTGCAGCAGGCGGTCGTCGTTGCGCCAGTTCTTGAGCACCTTGACCCGCAGGTCCAAAAACAGTTTCTTGCCCAGAAACTTCTCGAACTCCTTGCGCGCGGCCATGCCCACCTTCTTGAGCGCGGCGCCCCCCTTGCCTATCAGGATTCCCTTCTGGCTTTCCTTTTCCACATAGATAACCGCCCCGATGCGGTCCAGCCCCTCCATTTCCTTGTAGTATTCGATTTCCACCTGCACCGAGTAGGGAATCTCCTGTTGGTACTGCAGAAGGATATGCTTGCGGATGGTTTCGGCGGCAAAAAAGCGCAGGTTGCGGTCGGAAAGCTCGTCTTTGGGATAATAGGGCGGATTTTCGGGCAGATGCTGCAAGATAAGCTCCACAATCCTTTCGGTCTGGAACCGGTGCAGCGCCGAAATGGGAATCACCTCCGCCTGCGGAAAGCGCGCTTTCCATTCCTCCACCTTCTGCAAGGCGATTTCCTGGGTAACGGTATCTATCTTGTTGATGAGCAAAAGAATGGGCATCTGCTTTTTCTGCACCCGCTCAATAATTTCAGGATTTTTGAAGTCCTCGCCCACATCGGTGATGAGCAGGAACACATCGGCTTCGTCCAAACTGTTCTCGATGCTCTTGAGCATGCTCTCCTGCAACTTGTAATGCGGATTGAGAATGCCCGGCGTATCGGAAAACACAATCTGGTAATCGTCTCCGTTGAGGATGCCCAGCACCTTTTCGCGCGTGGTCTGCGCCTTGGGAGAAGTAATGGAGAGCTCCTCGCCCAAAAGCGCGTTCATCAGGGTGGATTTGCCCGCGTTGGGATTGCCGATGATGCTTACGAAACCTGCCTTGTGCATGTTTTAGTTTTTAGGGGATTCAACGGTGGATGCCCTGTTCTGCCGATGCCAGAGCATGATGTTGCGCAAGTAGGCGACCCAACCGAAACTTTGGCCGAGGATAATCACCGGGTCGCTGCGGAAAAAGCCGTAGGCCATGATGGTGCTCGCCCCCACGAAACTCAGTATCCAAAAGCCCACCGGCAGTATCGACTCGCCCCGGCGGTAAGAATAAACGATCTGATAGACAAAACGCAGGGTAAACAGCACCTGCCCTGCCGAACCGAACACCAGCAGCCCCAATCCCACGTCCGGATTGCGGAAAAAAGAATGGAAGAACGCCCCGGCATCCCGCAACACAAAAGCCATCGCCGCCACGGGAACGAGAATGAACACCCAACGCACGAAAGCAGGAAGAGGCTGCCAGATTTTCTTTTGGTTCATGTTCCACATGTAGATGTAGTACGTGATGAACTGCCCGAGGATAATCGAGAAATCTTCGCGGAACCAGCCGTAAACGGTAAGCAAGAAAGCCCCCGCGATACTGAGAATCCAATAACTGTTGGGGCTCTGCACGCTCTTTTTCCTTTCGGAAAGCAGCCACTGCACAAGCAGCCGCAACGAAAAAAGCAGCTGCGCCGCAAAGCCTATCAGGTAGATGCCCCAGTTTTCCTGGGTGAACATCTTATGGAACCATGCCTGGATTCCGCCCGAGAGAAAGACCGAATCGAACACCATGCCTACCGCACCACCAGCTTCCTAACCACCGTACCGCCCTCAGGCGTGGTGGCCTTGATGAGATAGATGCCGGCAACCTTGAGTTCGATTTCCCGGGTGCCTTCCACCTTGTCGGCGAACCATACCCGCGCCCCGGTCATCGAGAAGATTTCCACGCGGCAGGACACGCCCGTATATAGGCTGAACTTGCCCGAAGTCGGGTTGGGATTCACGCTCACAACGAAATCGGCCCTGTCTTCCACCGCCAGTTCCTTTTCCACCTTGACACGCACCGAATCGTAGCTGTAGCAATACGGCAGGGTTTCCGCCACTTCCGCCTGGAAAGCCAGCACATAGTAGAGGTAATCGCCCGCCGCTTGGTTCTTCAAGGTGTATTTGATAAGGTTGCTGTCGATGGCAAGCGGTTCGCCCGTGGAATCGTGCCAGGTGAGGAGCGGCCCCTGACCGTCGAAAGCCGTGGCGCTCGCACTCAGGAGCACCGGAGCGTTTTCAAATACCGTGGTATCGGAGCACAACAGATGCAGTTCGGGTTTTTCCACACGCCAAACCAAAATAGGTTCGCTGTAGGCGGTATCGGCCAGCGCGCATTCGTCGGCATAGTTCACCGCCACGGCATACACCGAATCGGCATCGCCGTAGATGCCCGTAAAGCGCGGAACACGCACTAAGCTCTGTTCCAGGTTGTCCAGCAATTCCCCGTTGGCCACCCACCGCAGGTAATCGCCGTTGAAAGAAGCCGTATAGGTTACCTCTTCCGCACCGCAGACTGCGTCCTTATCCACTTCGACGCTTATCTGCAACTGATAGGAATCGGTCTGTTTGACAAACACCCGTACCGAATCCGTCACCTTGCAGGAAGGCATGTCCGGATTAAAGGCCGTGATTTCAAAACGCACATCCTCATCGGCCACATAGCTGAAACTGTTATCGGTCACGTCTTCCAGCAACTCGTTGTAGTTATCCACAAAAGCGTACCATTCCACCAGTGCGTTCCGCGGTTCCACGGTATAGGCTATCGTGATGTCGGACAGAGGACAAACCGAAGTGTCCGACAGGAACGGCTGCTGGCGCGCCAGCACCGGATATTCAAAGCCATCGAACGTCAAAGTGTCGCTTTGCGAAAGCCCGTTCTGACAGGTGAGCACCGACTGAGCCTGCGCCATAATCTTCATGCCGTCGCTTACCGCACAATAGAGAACAGGTTCTGTGGTGCTTTCCAGCAAGCGGTCGCCGCCCGCTTCAACGGCATACCAGTCAAAGCGCGTAAAGTCTTCGGCACGAGATACATCCTGGCTCATTTCAAGACGCAGCCAGGCTTCGGTGCCGCAGAACTGCAACGAATCGCTCTTGATGGAGAGCGGCAGCTTTTCATCGCCCAAAACCGTGTTCACCAAAATGGAATCCCGCAGGGCACAGCCGTTGGCCGCAAAGCCCACCGCCGTATAGACCGCCGATTCGGTAACGGTAATGCTTGCCGCAGCCCCGTTTTGGGAACTGTACGCGCCTTGAGGCAACCAAGTGATGTTATCGTTGGCGAAATCAGCGTTCAGGCTTACCGTCTGGCCGGGACAAACCGCTGTGGCGGAAGCCGAAACCACCAGCTTGTCGGAAGTGTCGGCATCCAGGGTAATCCGGTTTGAATACGAGATAAACTGGCCGTCGATGCTCATCGTGTCGTGCACATAGAACGCCCCGAACCAGTCGCCCGGCATGATGTTGGCCGTAACGGTGTCGCCGTGTTCCAGCACACGGTAGTCCTGATCGTCCTCGTCGGGGTCGAAAACCAGCGTGCCGGAAGAACCCACGGGGCCTATGGCGCGCAAAGTGCCGTTACGCCAATAACCCACGTAGGCGTTCTTACCCGGATTCTGCGGATAAGTGCGGATAAACACGTCTATCGGTTCCCGCGTGTCGTTGACCCAAACCACCATCTGGGCATTGCCCGCAGGAACAGGCTGCCCGTCAGCATAAACGAAAGAACTGGATTGCGGGCAGATTCCCTGTATCTCACGGCCCGTAGCGGGGTCGAAAGCCTTGATCGCGATATCGGTGTTCACCGCCAGGGCCACATCCATATAACTGTGTTGCACAGGGCATACGTTATATTGGTCGTGGCTTTCCACGCGGAATCGTCCCGAACGCCCCGGCATGGTGGTCAGAAGCGAATCCAACCAATCTACCCTGCCCTGCGATGAACCCTCGCCCAAGCTCTGCCAGGAGCCGTCGGGCTGTTCGAGGCTGTAAGTGTAAGTGTAACCGCCTAAACCGAGAGCGGGTGTATTATGATTGCCCACATAAGACTGAAGCAGGATTTCTTCGCCGTCCTGCGCCTTTTCGGGCGCAAGGCTGTACAAGTCGCCCCGGGTAGCAAGATGAAGAACCACCGGCTGGGCTTCCGCCTGCTCAGACAGGCAGGTGTACATAGAAGTGGTTACCCAGGCCCTGAGGGTATCGCCGTCAAGCACGCCCGCCACATCGAGGGTGTCGTAAGGCAGGTCGTTATACCGCTCGCCGTTCAAGCCCCATTCGATAACGGGCGCATCACCGCCGTTGGTGATGTTCAGCAAGGCGTACTGCCCTCCCGGAACCGAGGGGAAACCTTCTATCCTGTGCGCATAATCAAGCGCGGTATAATCGGAAGAATCGCACCAAGGACCCGGATAGAGGAAATCTATTGTGGCCGCCACCTGATAGGGATGCGCCACCATAACGAAAACAGAGTCGAACACCTCGCAACCGCTGGTAGGTTCAACCGCATGGATATAATAGCCGAAAATACCCCGGTTGTCGTCGTAATCGCCCGTTCCCAGCGGTGCATTGCCGTTAGGCGTGGGAGTGTGCGTAAAGGTTCTGCCAGTGGCTGCCACATTCTTTTCATCCAGCATATCCTGCAGGGAAGTGTACCACGTAACCGTGTATTGCTTTTCGTTGCCGGGGTTCTTGGCCGAATTGTCCCGATGCTGTTCCTCTATCGTCACCGAGTGTTCCACAGCCTGGTTGGCGCACACAATCGTGTCGGGGCTGTGCTTGATACGGAACAAAGGCACATCGAGCACATATTCGTTGAGGTTGAAGGTGGCGGTATATTGCTGGCCGGCGTTGCAGCCTTTGGTAATCGTGGCCGTACAGCCGCCGAAGGTTCCGAAATCAAGGCCGTGAACCTTGTCGGGCCTTACCGTGATACAGCTCTGCAGGGTATCACCCCGTGCGCCGAGCAATTTGAAATACTGCGCCGGATTACCCGTTTCCTCGCTGGAGTCGGTTACCGAAAAGCCTTCAAAATTCCAATCAAGCGTATAGTAGTCTTCACCGGGCAGGGATGCCACCAGATGGTAGATATGCTCGTCGCTGGGGCAAAGGTCTGTCTTTTCCACATAATCGATCGTGAACGCGCCCGGGGTGGAAGGATTGAGCAGGTTGGGCACAAAATAAGGCGAACGCAGTTCTTTTTCCACACCGCACGCACAGTAATCACCGCCCGATTGCGTGTTGAGCACGAAAAACACCGAATCCCCGGGGGTGAACACCTGCCGTGAGGCCACTGCCGCGTTGGGATTGTTCAGAATAATCCTGAACCCGTCCCGAACCACGGGCAACATCTGTTCGCGGGAATAGATATCCCCGTAGCCGTAATTTTCGCCTTGCGCCAGATAGTAATCAATGTCGTAGTCTGCATCATTCAACGGATATTCGTAATATCCCAAGGGAATATCCTCTCCGCCCGAACGCTTGAACCATTCCAGCTTGAACACTTCCGGCAGGTTGGTTACCTGTGCGGTAAGCGTAAAGAGGTCGTCGCTGCAGACAGCTTCTTCGGGCATGCTGATGCCCAATACCTGGGGATCATTGCCGGTGCAGACAAAAGGATATACCTCATCCTCGAAACCGCCGTGTATAAAATCCCCTCCGTCGGAAATCACCGTGGAGTGAACCGTATCGAAACCGCAGGGCATATCCGAGGCCACCACGCGGCAGTTGAAGGATTCGTAAAAACCTTGCGACTGGAAAGATTCCTGGATCTGACAGTAATCATAGTTGTCGGCTTCCACTTCCTTGTCGAGTTCCAGATTGCCGTTGCGGAACCACTGGATGCGGAAACGCTTGCCCACCGCATGGCAGGTGGCCTGCAGCCTGATGTTGTCGCAGTCATCAGTTCCCACGCTCGCCAATTCGATCGAAGGCGTTACCGGATAGCGGATATCAAGCGCGAAAGGCTTCGATTCCACGGCCTGGGTGGCCACGCAAGCCTCGGTGGAATACAACACGCAACTTACCGAATCGCCTTTGTTGAGGGCGGCGGTATAGGTATCCTTGTTGATGCCCTCGTCTTTCCAGAGCCCGTTTACCTGCCAGATATAGCGGGCGTTTTCGCCGGCATAGACACTGTTGGCCTTATAGGTGTGTTCCGTGCCCTCGCAGTACGGGCCTTCCAGGCTCAATCCCGCCGCTTCGAAAGCCGCCGTGTCCACCGACACCTCAGTAGAAGCCTGCAGCCAGTCGCGGTAAATCATCGTGTCGGTAATGGTAACGGTCTTGCCCGAAACCATGTCGTAGATATCCACGCTCACCGCGCAACGGCCGTAATAGGTAAGCTTGGGCGTACGTGAATTGGGCTTGTCGATCTTGGGTGCCGCCAAAGGAAAATCGGTAAACTCCAGGTCGGTGGCGCGCCAGTTGTAGAGGAACTTGTCGCTGCCCCCACGCGTAAGCAAGTTGAGCTGCAAGGATTTTATCTTCCGGTCATTGCCGCAGCGATACACCGGAAAAGGAGCTATCTTTCCCGACACATCCAAGCCATTGATGCGGATTACGGCGGGAATTTCCTCCTGACACACGCCGTCGCTGAACGTGGCGGTAATCAAGGTGGGTTCATAGATCGATTTGGTGGTGATGCTACCGCTTACCGAAGGCCCGTCGCTGTAAAGCGTGTTGCCGTCGGTGGCAAAGAGACTGTCGGGTGTCAAGGCAACCTTCATCTTGAAGCTGCTGTAAGACGTGCTGCCGTTCAGCGTAAAATGCACGCGCGAACCCGAATCGATCATCGCTCCGTTAGGGTCGATGGTTCCCCTGAGCGTGTTCTGCGCCACCGTATAGGTTACCGTATCGCGCGTGGAACAGCCTTTTTCGTCGAAGGCCTCCACCTGATACATGAAATAACCTGCGGTCTTGGGCAGGAAAGTGGGGTTCTTGGTGTTGGGATTGGTCAGGTATTCGTTCTGATAACCGCCCTGTATGGCAGGGTTATACACCTGACTCCAGCGGTAGGACTTGCCGCCTTCGGCGTTGAAAGTGATACGGGAATCGATGCAGATAAGGCTATCGCGCCCGGCGCTTACCTTGGATTTGTCGGGACCGAGAGCGGGTGTGAGTACGCCCGGCACGCGGTTGGGCGTTTGATTGGGCAGGTTGGGAAAACCATAGTAGTACCCGCCCAATTGAGCCAGGCCCGTGGAAAAGGCTATTTCGTTGGGGTCGTCGATGCCGATGGTTACCCTGCCCTCCGCCTTGAGGCGCACGCGGATCTTGAACAAGGGCGCATGGATATCGGGAATAAGTTGGGTAGTGGAACGGCTGCGGGTCCAGATGCACGTAAAACGCCCTCTCTTGCCCAAGGAACCCTCGCGGCTGCCCACGATATAACCGCAGGTAAGGTTACCGCCGGAAAGTTCGGGCAACAGGTTGGTCAGCACCGGATAACCCACCTTGTAGCCGTTGCCGCGGTCGTCCACGCTCGAACACACCACTTCCGCCAACGCCGTGTCGGAGATATAGATGTAAAACATGAAGTTGTCGAGCGGGTCAGGCGGCAACTGCCCCGGACCATAAGAACCCGTGCCTCCGCCGGACTGACCGAGCCTCAGATCCACGTAGATGCCCAGCTCCACTTCCTGTCCGGGACAGAGTTCGGCGCTTTCCACGCGGAAAGTGGCGCGGTGAGCAGAATTATCGAATTCATAAGCTTTGGCAGCCCCATGGAGAACGGACTGCGCCGCAGCCCACGAGCCCATCGATAGAAGAATGCAAATTAATACGAAAAACCTTTTCATCATTTCCACTCCACGGTATTTTATTCAAACTTTACAAGAGGCCTGTCGGGATTCCTGAATTCGCAGCGGTAGGTAACCACCAGTTCGTGCGACGGCTTGTAGCGACGGCTTGTAACGCCGATATTGATATCGAAAGCGTAACTGAGCGAGAAGTTCTTGTTGATGTTGATGCCCGCCATGAGCGCCAAGGCGTCCAGACGGTACGAGATGCCGAAGTTCACCAAATCGCGGTAAGCGGCACGCACGTTGAGGTCGAGGTTGGTGCGGCGGTCGCCCATACGCAGGGCCAGCATCGGAAACAGGCTCCATTCTTCGTCCAAGAAGAAGTTGTAGCCAAAGTAGTAGTACGAGTGCAGGGCCGCACGCGCCGGGTTGTCGCCCAGCTTGATGGGCAGGTGCTGCACCGCCACCCCCGCCAGGATATGGGAGGTGTGGAATTCAACCCCAAGCCCCATGTCGAGATTGGGGTTGAACTTATCGTCTTCGGTAGGAATGAAGCGTTCTCCACCGGGCAGATAGCCTTCGCGCAAGAAACGGTGAATCATGCCCACACTCAGGCCGAAATTCACATAGGCATCGTAGCCCACCTGCAGGCGGTACATATACGAACCCTTGATAATCAAGTCTGTTTCGATGTTCATGTTCCATTCGTGGAAGGTGAAGCCTGCCCCCATGTTCTGCTCGCCGAAGAAATACGAACCGTTGAGCAGGCGGTAGCCGGGATGGAACGATGTGCCCCAGTACTGCTCGCGGTCGGTAAGCGACACATGCAGAAGGTTGTCGTCGGACATGCCCGCCGGATTGTAGAACAATCGGTTGGCAAAAAAATGGCTGAACTGTGCGTCTTGCTGCGCGCAAGCCCTCCTTGCCGGCACAAGCGCCGCAAGGAGAACCACGCATAAACCAATTTCAAAAATCCTTTTCATAATTCAGTCCTCCTTTCGCTTATCGGTTGATTACGGTTACGGCTCCTGTCATGTAAACGAATCCGTCAAGCGTAGGTATCTTCACTTTGTAGTAATATGTGCCGGCGGTAACCTTTACCCCCGAAGGCGTGCGGCCGTCCCAGCCACGGGTGCTGCCGTTGCCGTTGCGGTCTCTGAACGCCTTGATGCGCAAGCCCCACATATTGGTGATTTCCACTTCGAATTCGGGGAAGATCACATCGTCCAAAGGACGGTTGGGATCGCCGATCACCATCACGTTGGGAAGCTTCATGAGCTCAACGCTCGTGCTGTCCCAGATGCGGCAGCCGTTGCGGTCGATGGCGCTCACCCAAATCTGGTTGTGCCGTTCATCGGGTTTTTCCATCTTGAACGAAGTGGCATACATGGCTTCGGTAGTCAGGCGTGCATCGGTTATCTGCAGGTCTTCTTCCGGTCCGGCCAGACGTACCCAGTAATATTCGGGATAACGCTGCGGACGGGCGTGGAAGTAAACCGCCTGGTCTTCGTAGAACTTGGTGGACGTGGTTTTGGGCCGCGTTTCGATATAGATGCGTTCAGGTACGAGATAGTGTACATAAACCCTTATATCGAGTTCGGAACCCGCCCCTTCGGTAATGTGGCAGTTGAACTGATGCGTGCTGCTGTCGGGGAAGAAGAACACGATGATGGAGTCTTCGATCACGTAGTCTTTTCCATCCCAGTCTGCCAAGTTTCCGGTGGTATCGTAGGGATAGGCGTTGCCGTCCACACGGGTCCAGCTGTACCTGATCGGTTTTTCGCCGCCGGAAGTGGCTATCACGATGCGGGCCTCATTGCCGGGACATACCCAGATATGGGCTTCGTCTTCGTAGAATACCGTGGAATCGATGATGGTACCCCCTTCGCCGAAGAACGGATAGCCATTGTTCGGGAAGCCGGGCAGACCTCCGTTTTCATCGGGTACCGCAGGCGGGGTAACCGTCATGGTGGGTATCGAATCGAGTCGGAAGTTGGAAAGCACGTTCAGTTCCACCGAGTCGGAAGTCGAACATTTGGTAGTCGTGTCGGTAGCCGTTACCGTAAAGATCTTCTTTCCGGCGTGTTCAAACGGGTTGGTGGCCGTGGCGCTGTCGTTCGGGTTGGCCACGTAGCCTTCCGGCGTCCAGACGTAGGTATATCCGCCATCACTTGTAGCCCATACCTCGGTGGTGGCGCCGGTCTTGATTTCGGTGTCGCGGATATGCGCATCCACTTCGGGCAGCGGGTTCACCACTACCGAAACCTCAGCCTCAGCCGTTTCGGGAAGCACGCATTCGTGAGCGTCCAAATCGGCGGTCATCACCACACGCACCGTGTAGTTGCCGGCTTCATAGGAACTCATGTCGAAGGTTTCGCCCGTTTGGCCTTCCACCAATTTGTCGTCCACATACCATTCGAACTTCGAATGGCCGGCCTGACCCGTATCGACGGCGGTAAGCAGCAGGCTTTCACCCAAGCAGACCGTATCGCCCAGCAGTTTCACACCGGGAGCCACGGGCGTGTTGATGAGGATCTTGCCGTAGGCGGTGTCGTTGCCGCAGGCCCCTTGGGCGATGGCGCGCACTTCGTAGCCGTTGTAGGACAAGCCTACCTTGCCGACGGTATAGATGGTGTCGTTGTGCAGGGAGTCGATGTTTTCGCTCCAGGTATCGCTGCCGGCGGGTTTAACCTGCCAATCTACCGTTACCTTGCTCAAATCGGCCTTTTCGGAGCTTACCTTGAACTCGGCATCGGCTTCGTTGCAGGCGGTGATTTGGGGCGGAACCATTTCGAGGCTGCCCGGTTCAAGCGCCGGAATCACGTGGAGGGTGATGATACAGGTGGTATCGGCATAACGCGCGTTTTCACCCACGGCAAAGAACTCATAGCCGTCCAAATCGAGTTCGGCGGTCGGCATGATGAAACCGAAGTTTCCTTTGTGTTCATTCACCGTCCAGCTGATCTCCATTTCCGGATAATCGAGGAAAGGTTCGGCTTCCGGATAGAACAATCTCCATTCTTCTTCGCCCGGAGCACGGAAATACCAACGGGAATTATGGTAGGTGCCGTCCGTGGGATCCAGATCTTCCTTGGCATCACTCGTCTGCCGGTTCATAAACCCGGTGAGCGTGGTGTCGTTCACGAGGAACTCGCCGTTCTGGCATACCCACAGGTGAGCTTCCACCTGCAGGGTGTCTTCGCCCTCTTCGGTGGGTGGCAGGTAAAGGATTACCAGATCGCCCGGTTCGGGATCGGGATAAATAGAATCGATGTTCACTTTCTCGCCGCTCGGTCTTTCGATAAGCGTATCGGGAATCCATACCACCTTCAGGTCTTCGAAGACACGTAACTGGTAAGACCTCGTGCTGTCGTAACCGCAATCGTTGAAAATCTGAGCGTAGTACCAAGTGGCGTCGTGTTCGGCCACGGTAGCCTCATCGATAATCTTGAGTTCAAAAGGTTTGTTTTCCACACAGTCGAGTCTGACCACGCTGTCCACTCCGCCTTCGTCGTTCTTGAACGCCTGATAGAAGCAAACTTTGGTGGTGCTTTCGGGAACGTCCATCGCGGCAAGCCAAACTTCGCCGCCGGGCAAAGCCTGTCCTGTGTCAAGGTCGGCAACCTGGCTGGTGCGGTCTTCGATGCTCACCCAAGAAGTCGTAGCGTCTGGCTTGCGGTTTACGTGAACCGTGATTTCATACGAAGGAACCGGATCCAGACCGCCGGGCATCTTGAACAGGCAACGGAATATCTGATTGTCGATACCGTAGGGAACAGGAGTAATCAGGAGCGTATCCCGACGGGTCCGGTAATAAGGACTGCCTTCGGGTATATCGGTTCCGTTCCGCTGCCATTGGAAGCCTTCCGCCGGACCGCCTGCATAGTCTGCGGTAAGGTAGAGCGTATCGCCCTCGCAGACCGTAATTTCGATATCGGCTTCTGTGGGTCCCACTACCTGTCCGGGGGTTCCGTTGGTTTTCTTGTTGATGGCGGAAACTGCCTTGCGGGTAAGATCTTCCACCACCTTTATCGAATCCTGCGCGGTTACCTTGCCGCATTTGTTTTCGATATTGAAGAATACCTGATGGATTCCCTTGACATCTCCGGCAAAATCGAAGGTCTCTCCTGTAGCCTGCCGCGTGGAATCGGCGGCATCGGGCTTACGTACCCAATAACTGTACTGGTAGCCCGGGTTGGGCGTAACCGATTCGTCGGGCAGCCAGCTTGCGGTAAATGTGCTGGTGGCAGGCGAACCGCCAATCACCACCACGGGT
>CAMWTX010000005.1 GCA_947177315.1 uncultured Bacteroidales bacterium
ATTCAGGAAGGCGAAATGGAAGACAAGCACAACTGGAACGTTATCGTTGAATAACATCTCACCATTCAAAACGCTTTTTAGGGAGCTTCGATTTCCCGACTGTGATTTGATGGTCATAAAAAAAAGGCTTCGGATTTTCCGAAGCCTTTTTTTTGAGGGGAGTTTCTTGTTACATTCCCATGCCCTGCATATCCTGCATGCTCTGCATGAATTCCATGATGTCTTTCTGCATCTGTTCTTTGGTGGATGCCTTGTAGGCGGAGGGAATGTTGAAGTATTTCGGGTTCACTTCTTCGTTGGTGAGTTTGTGTACGGTAAAGGCCATCGTCATATCGGGCGTCTTGACCGTGTATTCCAAAGGAAAGCCGGGCAGACCGGGCAAGTTGGCCTGGGTGGCGTTCGACAGGAAAGGATTACAGAAACCTTCCACGCACCAGATATCCATTTCGATGGCAATGTTGCCTTCTTTGTAGCTGCCTTTGACGAGTTTTGCCGTGTAGCCGGCAATATCCTTGGTTTCTTCGGTCGGTTCTACCTTTACATTCTGCATTTCTTCTATTTCTTGTTGCAGTTCGGCTTCGGTTTCAAGCATGTGGTATTTGCCCAAGCCCATGGAAGAAAGGTTTATCAGCGAATGCACTTCTTTGGTGGTGGCATCCGCCAGGGCTTTTTGTTCGGCCATCGAGAACACGGCTTTATCCAGGCCCATGCGGAGCGTGGCGATGGCCGGCTGTTGTGCCAGCTGTTCTTTCGAAGCCATTTCGCTTTCGTAGGCGATGCGGTATTGAACCGTTCCCGTAAACGGCAGTTTGGCATCCTGGGCATGCAAGCCGAAAGAAAGCACCGTTGCAAAAACGGAGAGCAAGGAGATTCGGATAGTTTTCATGATATTGTTTTATGGTTTTTGATGAATCTATTTTTGGTAGGGTTCCAATCCGTTTTCGGTAATGCGCATAAAATGCACGTCTTTGTTTTCAAAGCCGCCCATTTCGCGTTCATGGAGGATATAAATCGCATTTTCATCGCTTGCGTCGCCTGCCGCATCGGGGGTATTATCCGTTTCGGCATCCTCCGTTTCCAGCAGGGAAGCATCGAGGTAGCGCATAAAGTCTGCGTTGCGGGTGTTGAGGTTCTGCAAAAGCCAAAGCATGGTCTTGTAGCCCCGGTAGGCCAGGGGATTGGGCAGAACGTGGTAGAGGAAATAGTATTTGCGCGAGAAATCCAATAGGTCGGTATTCTGCGCGGTGTGGCAGAAAGTGTGATAGACGGTGAGGTTGTTCTGGATATAGTAGTCAAGGTCGATGGAAGCGTAGTCCAACCACACGTTGGGCGCGATAATCGTGATGTTGCCTTTGGTCTGGCGCAAGGGTAGCACGGTCTTTACCGCCGTTATCTCCTGACGGTAAAAAGGAATGATAAGGGTTTTCTTGTTGTTTTCGCCCAGGCCTTCCAGCATTTCCACCGTGGCGGGGTTGAAGTAATGCCGTTCGCTGCCCGGCAACAGACTCTGCATGTATTCGGCCTTGCGGGTTTCGGACATCGTGGAATCGGAAAGGATGATTATCTGTGCGCGGGCATGGTGTTTGCGCACAAAATCGGCGATATGGTCTATCTGCGTGCGGTAACTTGCCGCCAATTGCATGAAATAGGGGTTGGCCACGCCCATCGAATCGCGTTCGGAGATGGGGTGGATAATCGGCATCTGCCAGGCTTTGGAAAGACTGTCGAGTATCTCGAACTGATCCACGAAAGCGGTGGCGATTACGGCATCCGACTGTTGGAAAACAGGGTCGTTCACAATTTCTTCCAGACTGTTGACCGACTGCGTGAGGTCATAGACCTTAAGCTGTATGCGGACTTTGTTTGGGTTGGTGTCGGGAACCGGAAGCACGGGTTGCAGCACCAAATTCGAATCTTGGTCGAACACGGTATCATAGACGGGGGGAACGAAAAACAGGGGGTCTATGTGTTCCTGCCAGGCTACCGTGGCGCCTTCGAAGAAAGGCAGGTAGATATAGGCTTTCTTGTCTTGGGGCGTGTTGCTGTAAAGGGGCAACAGCAAGGAAACCTGCAAGGTATCCTTATGCGGTTTGGCTTGCGGGTGGGGCGTAACGAAAACGCTGTCGGGCAAGAGCAGGGCGAGCGTGTCTTCCACGAACACGGTGTCGGTTTCAAAAACAAGTTCTTCTTCCTTGCGGTCGCGGCGTTTCTTGGTCTTTTCTTTTTCGGGGGGCGTTTCTTCCTCGGTTTCGGGGGATGCCGGGCTTTCCGTGTTGATGGAAGGCGTTTCTTCCACGGTGTTTTCGGAAACGGGGCGAACGGGCGTTGTTTCCGTTACCGGAGGAACCACCTGAGCCACTTCATCTTGCTGCAAGAATACCACCGCCCAAGGCCTTTTGCCCGTAAAACGCACAAAGTCCTGCACCTTTTCGCCGGGCAGCAGACGGAAGGGGATATAAACGAATTCGTCTATCTGCACCTGGTTGTCGGGAGAATCCTTGAGGATGGAATCGGCGGAAGTCTGATACGCCCTGCAAATCGAGTAGAGCGTATGCCCTTTCTGCACGGTGTGCACACGGTATGCCTTGCCCAAAATGGTGTCGAATACCTTGCTGGGCACTACGGGCGATGCCTGGAAGGGCGTGGGGTTTTCCTGCGCCCCGAGTCTTGCGCCGATACAGCTCAGAACGGCGAACAAGCCTATACTGCAAAGAAAACGTTGAATCTTCATGGCCGTAAAAATTAATCGAGCCTATACCGCGAAGTTACAAAAAACTCTATTCCCACTCTATCGTGGAGGGCGGTTTGGAACTTATGTCATACACCACGCGGTTCACGCCGCGCACTTTGTTGATGATTTCGTTGCTTACCTTGCCCAGAAAATCGAACGGCAGGCGGCTCCAGTCGGCGGTCATGCCGTCGGTGGAGTTTACCGCGCGCAGGGCCACCACCTGTTCGTAGGTGCGTTCATCGCCCATCACGCCCACCGAATAGATGGGCAACAGCACCGCTCCGGCCTGCCATACCTTGTCGTAAAGCCCTTCCTGACGCAGAGCGTTGATATAGATGGCATCTACCTCCTGCAATATCGCCACTTTGGGGGCGGTGACCTCGCCTAAGATACGGATGCCCAGTCCGGGGCCGGGAAAAGGATGGCGGTTGAGCAGACGGTCGGGAAGCCCCACGCTCTTGCCCACCCGCCGCACTTCGTCTTTAAAGAGTGCGCGCAAGGGTTCCACCACCTTGAGGTTCATCTTTTCGGGCAGACCGCCCACGTTGTGGTGCGACTTGATGGTTTGCGAAGGCCCTTTTACGGGAGCCGACTCAATCACGTCGGGATAAATCGTGCCTTGCGCCAGATAACGGGCGTTCTTGAACTTACGGGCTTCCGCCTCAAAAACGTCGATAAAGGTTTTGCCGATAGCCTTGCGTTTGGCTTCGGGTTCGGTTACGCCTTGCAGTGCCGAGTAAAAAAGCCGGGAGGCATCCACGCCCGTAACCTCGATGTCCATGCCCTTGAAAGAATCGAGCACGTCTTGGAACTCGTTCTTGCGCAACAGGCCGTTATCTACAAAAATGCAGTGCAGCTGCTTGCCGATGGCCTTGTGCAGCAACACCGCCGCCACGCTCGAATCCACACCGCCCGAAAGCCCCAGAATCACTTCTTCGGTGCCGATAGTCTTGCGCAAGTCTTCCACACAGGCCTTGACAAAATTGTCGGGCGTCCAGTCGGCTTGGCAGCCGCATATATCCATCAGGAAATTGCGCAGGATGGCGAAACCGTCGGTGGAGTGATACACTTCGGGATGGAACTGCAGGGCGTAGGTGTTCTCGCCCTCGATGCTGTAGCCGCAGGCCTTTACATCGGGCGTGCTGCAGGTGATATGGAACTTGCCGGGGTATTCCAGAATCGTGTCGCCGTGCGACATCCACACTTGGCTGTTGAGCGGAATATCCTTGAAAAGCGGACAGGCGGTGTCGATATACGAAAGGTTCGCCCTGCCGTATTCGCGGCTGTTGGCCGAAGCCACCTTGCCGCCTTCCAGATGAACCAGCAGCTGCGCCCCGTAACATACCGCCAGCAAGGGGAGCTTGCCGCGTATCGCGCTCAAATCGGGCTTGGGTGCATCGGGGTCGTTTACCGAATAAGGGCTTCCCGAGAGGATAACGCCCTTGATTTCCGGCGTAAGCTGCGGTATATGGTTATACGGGTGTATCTCGCAATAGATGTTGTTTTCGCGCACTTTGCGCGCAATAAGCTGCGTGTATTGCGAGCCGAAATCCAGAATGAGGATACTTTCTTGCATCTGCCGTTGTATTTGATATAAAGGTACGAATAAATTATTTACAAACAAGTGGCACACGCAACACCGTGCGGTTCCCGGCCACGTCTTGCATGTGAATCGACAGCGTGTAGGTCTGCCCTTGCTTGGGCAGGAAAACGCCCCGGTTGCTCAACACACGGTAAGGCGTGGCGGTCTGCCCTTCTTCCAGATACGATTTTTCCAAGCGTCTTTTGGTGAGCTCGTAAAAAGGCAGGTCGATGTGCCGGTTCAGTTCGGAACAGGCGCGTAGCGAAAGGGCGTCCAGACGGTAGTACGCCAAGGTGTCGCTTGCCGCGGCGCTTTCTTGTTCTATGGCAAAGAGCAGTTGGTAAAGCCCGTAATGGAAGGGCATGGCCTGTATGGAATCCAGGGCGCAGATGCCGAAGGCCGCCTTTCCGTGCAGGTAAAGCGTGTCTGGCAGGCTGTCGGCGCGGAAATAATGCGCCATGAACGCTTCTCCGCCGATGTTCTTGGGCAGGCTGAACAGGGAAGGACGGTTGGCGTAGAGCGTGTCGGCACGCCGCAGGGAGAGGTTCAGCAACGAATCGTATTCGCTTTCGATGGCTTGCCGCATGGCGTGGTCCGTTTCGGCAAAATCCATGAAATAAGCCTGCAGGAGGGAGTCAGTATCGGGCAGCACCACGGTATCGGCAGGCCCAGCCTTTATCTTTTCTGAGTAAAAGGCAAGATACAGCACGGCGGGCGGTATGGAGTCGCTGATTTGGATGCCGTGCAGGGCGGGATTGAGACGCAGGCTGTCCCGGAGTATCTCAAAATGCAGGTGCGGGCCGCCCGAAGACCCCGTGTTGCCCGAAAGCGCGATAGGTTTGTTTTTCTTGGTGGCGATATGCAGGCCGGTGAGATTGGTTTCGTACTGGCGGCTTTTCCGCTGCTGTTTCCTAACCAGTTTCTGAACCGGCGCACAGAACTTGGAAAGATGCGCATAGACGGTAATCATGCCGTTGGGATGCTGCACGTAAAGCACTTTTCCGTAAGATACCTTGGAAACCCCGGCGCGCACGATAAAGCCCGGCGCGGCGCTGTAAACCTTCAATCCTTCGCGCTGTTCGGTGCGCAGGTCCATGCCGCCGTGAAAATGATTCCGGCGCAATTCGGCAAACGAACCCGAAATTTCGGGCGCGGTGCGCAACGGATAGCGGAACAGAACGGAATCTCCGTTCTGTCGGGGTTTGGCTTGCGTTCCTGCTGCGCCTTGTCCTATCGTGCCGAAGAAAAGCACGAGCAGGCAGACATACTTAAAGGCATGGATTCTCCTATTCATGGGCTTTTCTTAGCGATTTGGCGATTTTTTCCACGTATTTGCGGCGATAGTTCTGCTGCAGCAGGTAGTCGGTAAGGAAACGCGCCTGTGGGTAATCTTTTTGGCGAATGCAATGTTCGGTCCAGATCAGCAGGGAGCGGTAGTCGCCGCAGGCGGAGAGGTGGCTGAACAGGGAGGGTTCTTTCGGCGTATGTTTTTCCAGGTTCAATTCGTGGAACAGTTGTTCGGATTGGCGGTATCCTTCGATAAAGGCGAGGGTGTCTCCGTTCCGCTGATGGGCAAAGGCATCTTCGATGTGTTGCCGGTAAGAAGTCCAGCCGGCAAAGAAGGCGCGCAGGTCTTCCATTGGGGCGGGATGGTCTTCGCAAGCGGCGAATTCCGCCTGTTGCCGCATGGCAAGGAGTGTGTCGAGCTCTTGCAGTTGTTCCTGTGCCGAAGCATAGTTTCCGAAAGAAGCCTGGCGATAGAAATCCGCTTGCAACTGTTCTGCTTTTTCAAGCCATTTCCGGCAACGGTTCTCGTTGCGCTTTTGCAGATAGGAATCCAGGAACTGTTGCGGTATGGCCATTTCCGCCAGGGCGTCGGGATATTTTTCCCGATAGCTTTCGAACAAGGCGGAAGCTTGCGTATAGAGGCTGTCGGCGCGTGTCTCGTTATGCGACCAAAGTTGAAAAACGGCTTTGTTCACCAATTGTTCCACGGCTTGCGAGAGCGTGTTCAGATATTCGTCGTCAAAGTCGGCATCCGCTTTCAGCTTGTATTGTCTTTTCAGCTCCAAGGCTTCTTTGTACCAAGCGTAGGCTTCCGGAAATTTTCGTTTGGTATGGAGAAAACGCGCCTGTTCGCAGGCAGTTTCGAATTGTTTGCGCGCCTGTTGCGGGCTTAGGCGAACTGCGGGAGCGGAGTTTGGCGTATTGCTTTGGGCAACGGTACGGGTATCGGCTTGGGCAAAGACAGGCTGGGGCGGAGTCTTGGGCTCGGCCACCGTTGGTTTTTCCTGCTTTTCCACTACCGTATCGGCGGCCGTGAGGCTTTGGTTCAACAACGCCAGTTCCTGCGCCAAGTCTTCTTCGAGGCGGTATTCGATGCGCGGAATGAGCACCAGGCCGGTGCGGTTCACGATGGTATCGATCAAGGCGGAGTAAAAAGCCTTTTCTTCTCTGTCGGAAATCCCGGCGATACGGCTGTATTCGGTGGCAATGCGGTCAAGTAGCGCAAGCACGCGGTTCACGCCGTCCATGTGTTCTTCAAAAGCCTTGAAATAGTCGAAGGCTTGCAGGGCGTAGCGTTGGGCAAGCTGGTATTGCCGTTGCGAAAACGCTTTTTCCGCCACTTCGCAGTAGGAACGGTAAATGCCTTGGTGCGCCATGTTCCGGAGCAGTTCTTCCTTGTAGCGCATGTAGCGTACGGGAAATTCGGGCAGGAAATACGTTTCCAGAAGCCGGCACAGATCCAGCGCGTCGCTGTAGAGCTTACGGGAAATCAGTTCTTCGGTTTCCTTGAGAATCCTGCCATAAACGGCCTGTGCCGTCTGCCGTATCTTTTGCGGATGCCCGCACTCCTGCAAGACCGCGTGGAGATATTGCAGCAAGGCCTGGGTGTCTTGCTTTTCGAGCGAGAGGCAGGTTATCTTAAAAACAATCGCTTTGGTAAAGAAACGGTTGTGCAACAGGGCTTTCTCAATATTTTTCTTGGCCAGTTCCCAGTCGGGGTTCTTTTGGTTGACCGCTTGCAGAGCCTGTATGTAATAAAGGCTGTCGATGTGTGAGCGCATTTGGTCGATTTGCCGGCGTTTCTGTTCGGCCAAAAAGCGCAAATCGGCAGGGATGTCGCGGTTTTGGCGTGTGTAGGCAAGGAATATTTCCGATTCGAGTTCCGCCAGGCGGCAATCGGAAACCGGCAGGGCTTCGAGGGGAGAAAACTTGATGGCCTCGATTTTTTCTTTAAAGGAGTTCTTGAGGATGTCGTCGTGTTGCGCCGCCGTTTTTGCGGCAGGAAAGAAAGCGAGGATTGCCAGGGAGATTGCAAGTCGTCGTAGGGTGCTTTGCATGGCGGCTTTATCGTGCGGTTTGGTTTTCTTCCTGTTGCTTGGCGTAGGCTTCGATAATGCGTGCCACCAAACGGTGTCGCACCACGTCTTTTCCGGTCAGTTCCACAAAGGTTATGCCGGGTATCGCCTTGAGGATATGGCAGGCCTGAACCAGACCCGAACGTTGATGCCGGGGCAGGTCTGCCTGCGTGATGTCGCCGGTGATGACAAACTTGGCGTTCTTACCCATACGGGTCAGAAACATCTTCATCTGGCTTTCGGTGGCGTTCTGCGCCTCGTCGAGAATCACAAAGGCGTGGTCAAGCGTCCGTCCGCGCATAAAGGCCAGGGGCGCTATCTCTATGGTGGATTCTTCCAGCAGACTGAGCAGCTTGCGGTAGGGAATCATGTCGCGCAAGGCGTCGTAGAGAGGCTGCATGTAAGGGTCGAGCTTCTCTTTCATGTCGCCGGGCAGAAAGCCGAGGTTCTCGCCCGCTTCCACGGCGGGGCGCGTGAGGATAATGCGCTTTACCTGCTTTTCCTTGAGCGCCTTTACCGCCAGTGCCACGGCCGTATAGGTCTTTCCCGAACCGGCGGGCCCGATGGCGAACACCATGTCGGTCTTGTTCACGGATTCCACCAGTTTCTGCTGATTGGCGGTCAGGGCGCGTACCGGTTTGCCGTTTACGCCCATCAGGATAAGCGGCGTGGCGGGTTTTTCGGTTTCCGATTCGCCCTGAGTTTCGTTTTCGGATTTGGATTCGCCCAGAATGGCGTCTATATCCGCTTCGGTTAGACGGTTGAAGCGTTCGAAATGGAAAAGCACCAACCGCATTTTTTCTTCAAAATCGGTCAGGTGCGCGGTGTCGCCCACCGCTTTAATGGAATCGCCCCGCAAGATGATGTTGAGTTGTGGAAAAAAGCGGCGTATGCGGCCTAACTTTTCTTCCTCCAACCCGAAAACATCTATCGGATGATGCGGGGCGGTATGGATCAGGATTTCACTCATCGGGCAGGTTGCAGTTTGGCTACCGCTTCCTTGATGCGTCTGGCGCTTTCGCGCAGTTTGTCTTCGCTCGTGGCGTAGGAGATGCGGATGCTTTCGGGATCGCCGAAGGAATCGCCGCCCACCAAAGCCACGTGCGCTTCGTCCAAAAGGAAGTTCGCCAAATCATCGCCGCAGGTAATGGTCTTGCCGTTAAACTGCTTTCCAATCAAATCTTTGATGTTCGGGAAGATATAGAATGCGCCCGTGGGCACGTTCACTTTCATGCCTGGAATCTGACGCAGGAGGTCGAGCATCATGTCGCGGCGTTGGCGGAAAATGGCCACCATGCCTTTAAGGTCTTCCGATTTTTTGGGGTCTTGCAACAAGGCCGCCACCGAAGCTTTTTGGGCAATGGAGGAAGCCGCCGAGGTCATCTGACCTTGAATCTTATTGCAGGCTGCCGCGATTTCGGTGGGGGCGGCGATGTAGCCGATACGCCAGCCGGTCATGGCATAGCCTTTGGAAACCCCGTTGATGATGATGATGCGGTCGCGGATTTCTTCAAACTGGGCGAGGCTTTCGAATTTGTCTTCGAAAGTGATGAGTTCGTAGATTTCGTCCGAGAGCACATACACCTGGGGATGTTTGGCCAACACATCGGCAATGGCTTTGAGTTCCTCGCGGTTATACACCATGCCGGTGGGGTTGCTCGGGCTGTTGAAGATAACCAGTTTGGTTTTGGGCGTGATGGCCGCTTCGAGCTTGGCGGGCGTAATCTTAAAGTTGTCTTCGATGCCGGCGCGCACCAGAACGGGAACCCCTTCGGTAAACTTTACCATTTCGGGATAGGATACCCAGCAGGGAGCGGGAATCACCACTTCGTCGCCGGGGTTGATCATGGCCAGCAACACATTGATGATGGCGTGCTTGCCGCCGTTGCCCACCACAATCTGGTCGGGCGAATAGGTCAGGCCGTTGTCGCGCGAGAGTTTGGTGCATACGGCTTTTCTCAAGTCTAAAAAGCCCGGTACGGGAGGATAGTGGGTAAAATTGTCGTTGATGGCCGCGATACCGGCTTCCTTGATTACGCTGGGTGTGTCGAAATCGGGTTCGCCGACGCTGAGGTTGATAACATCGATACCTTGTTCCTGCATGCTGCGGCTGCGCTTGCTCATGGCGAGCGTGGCGGAGGGTGCCATTTCGAGCACACGTTTGGATAATGTTGCCATAGTATATCTGTTTTTAAAAAGAAACCCTGCTTTCCGTAAGGTTTACGCAAGGCAGGGTTTAAGTTTCACGAGAAAAATTTTTATTCTTCCGGGGCGGCTTCGGTGGGTTGGGCTACGGGAAGCTGGGTGGGAAGAACCGACTGCTGATCAACGGTCAGTTCGGTTTGCGGCGCACCGCTGTCGGAAGTATGTTTGGGAATGGAGTAAGCGGCGATAAGGCTCAGGAAGAGCAATACCACCGAAAGGATCCAAGTTCCTTTTTCCAAAAAGTCGGTCGTTCTGCGAACGCCCATGATTTGATTGGCCTGACCTCCGAAAGTAGAGGAAAGACCGCCGCCTTTAGGGTTCTGAATCAATACGATAAGCCCCAAAAGCACACAAACAATCAAGATCAAAACCGAGATAAAAATGTAAAAGCCCATCTTATGTTGCTGTTATTTAATGTGATAATCTTTTTTCGCCTTGTTTATAAGGTTGGCAAAGTAACTACTTTTTTCGGGAAATTTCAAGCGCAAATTTTCATAGACGGCAATCGCCTTCTTGGGCGCGTTGTTCGAAAGGTACATCTGCGCTAAGGTTTCACCGCCAAAACTAAAGTCTTCCTGATTGCTGTGCCCCGTATCGGGATCAAAGGAATTATAGTCGAAATTCTCGTCTATCTTGATGGAATGTTCCGAATTCCCGCTCAAAAAGTTGTCGATAATGGCATCCGCATTGACACGCGGACGGGTTTTAGCCGCCTGGTCGGTCGATTTCTTCTTGTTGAGCAGGGTGCGCACTTCCTCTATCTGAACCGGGCGTTTTTCGTAAGCGGGCGTCTCCACTACGGGGGTGAAGCCGGGATTTTCCGGCATCGGCGTGGTGGGCCGCACTTGCGTTTGGGCTTGAGGCTGCGACAGGGGGCGCACCGAACGCGGCAGGGCCTGGCTCCAGGGTGAGAAACTTTCCACGTGTCGGCGCGGCAAGGTTTCCTGCTGCCTGGGAAAGGTGTCACGGGCTTGCGGCGTGGCGTGCGGAGAAGGTTGCAATCTGTCAACCTGCTCTTTGAGCCGCGCCCGGTCGGGCAGGTTGATGGCGGTAAGGGGCAGGGTGGCCTTGTAGGCGGCCTGGTCATCTATCTGCCTGAGGTTGAGCAGAAACATGAGCCGGGCGCATTGGCAATACGGATAGCGTATCGTCAATTCCTTGTATTCCAACAGGCTGTCTTGATTCAGCGCGGCCGGATTCCCGTTTGCCAAAAGCGATATTTTTTTAGCCATAACGTGCAAAGATACGTTTGTTTTCGTTTTTTTTCGAAAATTGCTCGCGATGATGTACCTTTGCACTCGAAAAGTGGAGAGATTTGGCTGCTTGCTACCACGTTAAAAAAAGCTAAAATGCATTCGTATCTTGCTTTTGCGCACGTTCCGAGCCGCCTTTCCGAATACTCTCCACATTTCAGAAAACGTTTGATTGTTTAACTTTAAAAGTTACTGAAATGTCGTATCTGTTTACATCCGAATCGGTTTCGGCAGGGCATCCGGACAAGGTGGCCGATATGATTTCCGATTCTCTTCTCGATGAATTCCTCAAGCAAGACCCCGATTCCAAGGTGGCTTGCGAAACCTTGGTCACCACAGGGCTGGTGGTATGCGCCGGCGAAGTAAAGACGGAGGGTTATGTGGATATACAGCAGACCGCCCGCGATACCATCCGCGAGATAGGCTACACCAAAGGCGAGTATCAGTTTGAAAGCAATTCCTGCGGGGTCATTTCCACGATTCACAGTCAGTCGCCCGACATAAACCAAGGGGTGGAGCGTAAGAAAGACGAAGACCAGGGCGCCGGCGACCAAGGCCTGATGTTCGGCTATGCCTGCCGCGATACAGAAGAACTTATGCCGCTTCCCATCTATCTGGCGCATGAAATCCTCAAGGAACTGGATGCCATCCGCCGGGAAGGCAAGAAAATGCCCTATCTGCGGCCCGATGCCAAGAGCCAGGTAACCATCCGCTATTCCGACAACGGCAAGCCCGAAGGCATCGATACTTTGGTAATCTCCTGCCAGCACGATGAGTTCGATACCGAAAAGAAGATGCTGGAAAAAATCACGTCCGATATCCGCAACATCGCCCTTCCTTCGCTGTTGAAGCGGATGCCTAAAAACATCAAGGACTTGTTCGCCAAGAAATACAAACTGTTTGTGAACCCCACCGGCAAGTTCGTTATCGGCGGGCCTCACGGCGATACGGGGCTTACCGGGCGCAAGATTATCGTAGATACCTACGGCGGCAAGTCTGCGCACGGCGGCGGCGCCTTTTCGGGCAAAGATTCCTCGAAAGTGGATAGGTCGGCGGCTTACGCCATGCGCCATATCGCCAAGAACTTGGTGGCGGCGGGCGTTTGCGACCAAGTGATGGTGCAGGTGGCCTATGCCATCGGCGTGGCGCAGCCGGTAGGTCTTTACGTAAACACTTTCGGAACTTCGCACGTGGCGCAGAGCGACGGGCAGATAGCCGAAACCATCCGTAAGAACATAGACCTGAGGCCATATGCCATTGTGCAGCGTTTTGGTCTGCGCAATCCCATTTTCAAGCCTACGGCGAGCTACGGGCATTTCGGCAGAAAGCCCTATAAAAAAGAAGTGGAGGTTTTCTACCGGGATGCCGATACCAAGGTAAGGAAATCGGGCAAGACCGAAAGGTATTTCAAGAACGTGGAGTTCTTTGCCTGGGAAAAGACCGACTTGGTGGCATCCTTCAAGAAACTTTTCAGATAAACAAATGGAGTATATCCTTAAGAATGCCTTTCTGGTAAACGAAGGCAAATGCGAAAAGGGCGGACTGTACCTCAAGGACGGCAGGATTTCCGCGCTTTGGAAAGAGGGAGAACAGGCACAGATGCCCGTAAAGACAAGTTCCTGTGAAGCGATAGATTTGCAAGGAGCTTATGTCTTTCCCGGCGTGATCGACGACCATGTGCATTTCCGTCAACCCGGCCTTACGCATAAAGGCAGCATCGCCTCCGAATCGGCGGCGGCCCTCCGGGGCGGTGTTACCTCCTTTATGGATATGCCCAACACCAAACCGCAGACGCTCACACAGGAACGTTTGCGGCAGAAATACGATATGGCGGCGCAAAGCAGCCTGGTCAACTACTCTTTTTACATGGGCTGCAGCGAAGACAACCTGCGCGAAGTCTTGGCTACCGACCCTGCTCAGGTCTGCGGCATCAAGTTGTTCTTGGGCTCTTCCACGGGCAATATGCTGGTGCGCGATCCGCAATATCTGCAGACCCTCTTTCAAGAAGCGCCCGCCTTGATTGCCGTGCATTGCGAAGACGAAGAAATCATAAGCCGCAACAGTGCTTTTTTCAAGGAAAAATACGGCATGGATGCGCCTTTTTCGGTTCACCCGCAAATCAGGAACGAAGAGGCCTGTTTTAAATCTTCCGCCACGGCGGTGCAGTGGGCGCACCGATACGGTACGCGCCTGCATCTTCTGCATATCTCTACCGCCAAGGAACTGTCGTTGCTCGACGAAAGGCTCGTTTCGGGCGAGGTCTGCACCAATTACCTTTGGTTCAGCAACGGGGATTATGAAGAAAAGACCTGGCGTATCAAATGCAATCCCGCCATCAAGACCCTCGACGACCGCCAGGCCTTGCGCCAGGCTGTCAAGGAGGGCAGGGTAAACGTGGGAACCGACCACGCGCCCCATACGCAGGAAGAAAAGGAAAAACCGTATTTCGAATGCCCTTCGGGAACGCCCGGGGTGCAGCACAGCCTGCCGTTGATGCTGGAACTGGCGTATCAGGGCGTGTTTGAACTGCCCGAAGTGGCGGAGGCGATGTGCCATCGTCCGGCGCGTATCTTCGGATTGAAAGAACGCGGATTCCTGCGCCCCGGCTATGCCGCCGACCTGGCGGTGGTGGCGCCTCGGGAGGCTTGGACGGTGGATGCCTCGAACATCGCCTATGCCTGCGGCTGGAGCCCGCTCCAAGGGCAGTGCCTGCACGGAAAGGTGCGCATGACTTTTGTCAACGGAACGCTTGTCTATAAAGACGGAGAAATCCTCCGCCCCGATTACAGGGGAGAACGCTTGCGGTTCAGCCCGGAATCACTTTAAGATTTCAAGTTTGGCGAACTTGGTGAGCAAGGTCTTTTCGCCCACGCCCGGTGTTTCGAACCTTACCGTGAGTTTGCCGTTGGCGCCCTCGCCTTCGATGGCGGTAACGGTGCCTGTGCCGAACTTGGCGTGCCTTACCCGGTTGCCTATGGCAAAGTTCTGAGAGGGAGTTCCGGTGCTGCTTGCCGAGGGAGAAACCATTTGGGCTGCGTTCACTTCCGAAAGTTTCTTGAATTTGCCCGAACTCAGGTCGGGTTTGGGTTTAAAGCTGAAGGTTCTTTCCACAGGGCGTTTCATGGGTGCCCAATTGGAGTAGTCATCGTCGAAACCGGCGTTTTCAAACGGATTGGTCTGCAACAGCTCGGGATTTTCGATATGCCGGCTGTCCAGTTCCAGCAGAAAGCGGCTCGGTTCGCAGAAGTCAGTTTCGCCCCAGCGCATGCGGCGGTTGGCAAAAGAAAGCCAAAGCCCTTTTTCGGCGCGGGTAACGGCCACATAGAACAGGCGGCGTTCTTCTTCCACTTCTTCGCGCGTGTTGATGCTTTGCGCCGCCGGAAAAAGGTTTTCTTCGCAACCCACCACAAAAACGTATGGAAATTCAAGCCCTTTGGCCGCATGAACGGTCATGAGCGTTACCTTGTCGGCTTCGGGGTCGTCTTTCTTGTCGTCCTGGTCGGTGAGCAAGGCCACGTCCTGCAGAAAGCGGTCGAGCGTGACGATGCCTTCAATCGCCACCATTTCGCCCGTTTCCTCATCCACCATCAAGGGTTCGTCTTCGCAAAAAGTCTTTACGGCGTTGAGCAATTCCTCCACGTTGTTGATGCGGTTCTCGCTTTCGGGCGTGTTTTCCTGCTTGTATTCGTAGCTCAATCCGCTGGCGTTCCAAATCAGGTTCGCCATTTCGAAGGCATCGGTCTGATAAAAACGCGCGTTCAGGCTCAAGACCATATCCATCAGGCTGGCCAGTTTGGCGCGGATGCCCGAATTGACGGCGTTCGCCACCGAATCCCTGAAATGCTGCAGGGTTTCGGCAGAAGCAAAGGCTTCCAAAGGCGCGCCCATATTGATTAACAGGCGGCGCAGCGAGTCGCTGCATTCCGGCAGCGCGGGCTTGTTTTCCGAACGCAGGTAGAGCATGCCTTCCCAGATGCCGCCACCGCACAAAGCCCCCAGCAGGCGCAGGCGCGAAAGCGTGGTGTCGCCGATGCCCCTTGCCGGGTTGTTGATGCAGCGCAAGAGCGACTCTTCGTCCTTGGGATTGGCCGCCCAGCGGAAATAGGCGATGATGTCTTTGATTTCCTTGCGGCGGTAAAAGCTCAGTCCTCCGTAAATGCGGTAGGGGATATTGATTTTCCGCAAGGCGTCTTCGATTAGCTTACTCTGGCTGTTGGTGCGGTACAGAACGGCAAAGTCCTTCGGTCTGGCCTGGTTTTCCATCTGCACCTGAAACAGTTGGTGCGCCACGTTGTCGCCTTCTTCCTTGTCGCCGGCCGAGCGGATGATGCTTACTTTGGAGCCTTCTTCGTTGTCGGTCCAGATTTCTTTGGGAATGCGGTCTTTGTTGTGTTCGATAATCGAGTTGGAAAGCTGTACGATGTGCCCGGTGGAGCGGTAGTTCTGCTCCAGCTTGAATTTTTTCATCTGCGGGTAATCGTGTTCAAAATTGAGGATGTTCTGGATATTGGCGCCGCGAAAGCTGTAGATGCTCTGCGAGTCGTCGCCCACCACGCAGATGTTCTCATGGCCGGCGGCCAGCTTCTTTACAATCAGGTATTGGGCGTAGTTGGTGTCTTGGTACTCGTCCACCATGATATGGCGGAAACGTTTCTGATATTTGCGCAGCGTTTCGGGAAAATCCCTGAAAAGCACGTTGGTGTTGAACAGCAGGTCGTCGAAATCCATAATCGAAGCCTGGCGCATACGGCGGTCGTATTCTAAAAAGATACGGCCGGTTTCAGGCATCCGCATGCGTTGGTCTTCTTCCAAAAAAGCGTGGGTTTCGCTGTAGTATTGGGCGGAAATCAGGCTGTTCTTGGCCATCGAGATACGGTAAAGCACGCGGGAATCCTTGTATTGCTTGGGGTCAAGGTTGAAATCCTTGACGATTTTCTTGATGAGCGACTTGCAGTCGTCTGTATCGTAGATGCCGAAAGACTTCTGATAGCCGATCTGTTCGGCTTCGGTATGCAGGATTTTGGAAAAAATGGAGTGGAAAGTCCCCATCCAGAGCGACCGGGCCTGCGGCCCCACCAGTGCCGTGATGCGTGCCTCCATCTCGCGGGCGGCCTTGTTGGTGAAGGTAAGCGCCAGTATGCGGAAAGGGTCGCAGCCTTGTTCAATCAGGTGGGCGATGCGGTAGGTAAGCGTGCGTGTCTTGCCCGAACCGGCGCCGGCTATGATCATCACTGGGCCGTCAATATGTTGCGCTGCCGCCCGCTGTTCCGGGTTGAGGCTGTCTAATAAACTCATTTTGTTTTGCTTGTATGGTATTTGGGAATAGGCTCACAAAGGTAGTGGAAAAATGGAAATGTGCCGTTTTTTTTTCTAAATTTGCGTTATCTGTTTACTGTTATGGAAATAAAACTTTTGGAAAAACGCAATTCTTGGTTTTTGCGTTTCATGTCGGAACTCCGCGACCGGGAAATCCAATGCGACCCCATGCGGTTTCGCGAGAACCTGCGCCGTATAGGCCAGATTTCCGCCTATGAAATCAGCAAGGAAATGGAATATCAGCTGCAGACGGTGCAGACCCCCTTGGGCGAAAAGGCGATGAACCTGCCGGTCGAAGACCCCGTGGTGGCGAGCATCCTGCGTGCCGGACTGCCGTTGCACGAAGGAGTCCTTTCGTTTTTTGACCGTGCCGGAAACGCCTTTATCTCGGCCTACCGCAAGCACGATGAAACGGGCGCATTCCAAATCAAGATGGATTACGTTTCTTGCCCCGATTTGGAAAACAGAACGCTTATCCTCTGCGATCCCATGCTGGCTACCGGCTCTTCGATGGCTATCTGTTATCGTTCGCTCCTGGACTACGGCAAACCCAAACACGTGCATCTGGTTTCGGTCATCGCCGCCGCCGAAGGCGTTGAATACCTGCAGAAACAGATACCCTCTGACAACTGCACCCTGTGGATAGGTTCGGTCGATGAAGAACTTACCGCCCAGTCGTACATCGTGCCCGGTTTGGGCGATGCGGGCGATTTGGCATTCGGTTGCAAGTTGCAGAATTAGAACCCGGAAAGCCATGTTCCTGCTGATCCTTTATCTTCTTTTGGCGCTTTGCGTGTCGTTTGTCTGTTCGGTGCTGGAAGCGGTATTGCTTTCCACGCCGCTTTCCTATATCGAAGTGATCAAGGGCACGGTAAAGCTGGAAGCCGCCAAAGAAGGCATCACCCGCCCTTTGCACCGAAAACTGCGCGCGGCCTTGATTTTTTCAAAGATCAAGGGCAATATCGGGCGGTCGCTTTCTTCCATCCTTTCGCTCAACACGGTGGCCAACACCATCGGTGCGGCAGGCGTGGGAGCGCAGAGCTCCAAGGTGTTCGGCAACGCTTATGTCGGCATCGCTTCGGTGGTGCTCACTTTTGCCATTCTGGTATTTTCGGAAATCCTGCCCAAGAACCTCGGAACGCGCTATTGGCGCCGGCTTTGCCTGGCGGCCGGGCGTGTGATCCGTGTATTGGTATGGGTTTGCTATCCGTTGGTGATCCTGTCGGAAGGCGTTTCTTGGCTGGTGACGCGCGGCAAGAAAGATCCGGGCGTGAGCCGCGAGGAGGTTTCCGCCTTGGTGAACATCGGTTCCAAAGAAGGCATCTTTACCCGCGAGGAAAGGCAGGGCTTGCGCAGCATGCTCGATTTGCGCAACCTGCGCGTGCGCGACATCATGACCCCGCGCATGGTGGCCGTAACGGCCTGCGAGGAAATGACGCTGGGCGATTTTTACCGCGAGAAGAATTATCTGAAATATTCGCGTATTCCCGTCTATGAAGAAGAGAACCCCGACCGGATTACGGGTTTTGTCTTGCTCAAGCATGTGTTCGAACAATTGGCGGCAGACCGTTTCGACTTAAAGCTCAAATCGATAAAACGGCCCATTTTCGTGGCGGTGGAAAGCCAGAAGCTGCTTTCGCTCTGGAACCGCATGCAGCAGATACCCAACGAAGACGATGAACCCCGGCAGGGCCGCAAGAAACGCGAGCAAATCGCCATGGTGGTGGATGAATACGGCAGTTTTGTGGGGATCGTTACCGTAGAAGACATGGTTGAAACGATGCTCGGCATGGAAATCGTGGATGAAAAAGACACGATTACCGATATGCAGCAATACGCCCGTCAGAAATGGGTCTCTTCAAGAGCCTATCACCGGATAGACCAGGAGGACGACGGAAAATAGAAGGGAAAATCCCGGGTTTCAGTAGCGGATATTGTCGATCAACCGCACTTTGCCCATCCATACCACGATAAAGCCTACATTGCCTTGGGCGGGAGCCTCATCGGGAACCGTCTGCAAGGTGTCGGGGCGCGCTATTTCGAAATATTCCAGTTTCATTTCGGGAACGGCGGCTATCTGTCCGCATACGAATTCCTTTACCTCGCGGCAGCTTCGGTTCGCCATTTCGCTGCTTTTCTTCAGGGCGGCGTGGATTTTGGGCGCCAGCGCGCGGTTTTCGGGCGTAAGCAGGGCGTTGCGGCTGCTGAGCGCCAAACCGTCTTCGCCCCGTTTGATGGGGCAGGGAACGATGCGGGTCTTGATGCCCATCTGCCGCACCAAGTCTTGGATAACCGCCACCTGCTGAAAGTCTTTTTCGCCGAAATAAGCCCGGTCGGGACGGACTAACTCAAACAACAGGCCTACCACCACGCCTACGCCCTTGAAATGGCCGGGGCGCTGGGCGCCTTCCATCACCGTTTCCAGTGCGCCGAAAGAATACGATTTTAGGGGTTCGCCCTCCGGGTACATTTCTTCTACGGAGGGAGCGAAGACAATATCGCAGCCGTTTTCTTCGAGCAGCTTGCGGTCGGCTTCGAAATCGCGCGGATAATTCTTTAGGTCTTCGGGATTGTTGAACTGGATGGGGTTCACGAACACGCTGGCCACAAAAACATCGTTTTCGGCGCGGGCGCGTTTAAAAAGCGAGGCATGCCCTTCGTGCAAGGCTCCCATCGTGGGAACGAATCCTATCGTTTCTTGGGCGTTGCGGCTTGCCAACGCCTGTTTGAGTTCCTGTTTGGTTTTGCAGACAATCATGGTTTTTACGCTTCAGCGTGGTTTGGAAATCGCTTGAAAGAGTTCAAAAAGGGTGGCCACCGGCGCAATCTTCGATTGGAATCTCGGCTCCAGCCCTTTCAATCCGTATTTTGACACAAAAATGCGTTCGAATCCTAATTTTTCGGCTTCCGCCAAACGTTGGTCGAGCCGGCTTACGGGGCGTATCTCTCCGGTAAGGCCCACTTCGGCGGCAAAGCAGTATTTGGGGTTGAGCGGAATGTCCTGCCCCGAGCTCAGCACGGCGGCAATGACGGCAAGGTCTATGGCCGGGTCATCCACCCGCAGGCCGCCGGCGATATTCAGAAAAACGTCTTTTTGGTTGAGGCGTGCCCCGCAGCGTTTTTCAAGCACCGCCAGCAACATATTGAGCCGCCTCAGGTCAAAGCCCGTTGCCGAACGTTGCGGAACGGTATAGGCGGTGGGGCTTACCAAAGCCTGCACTTCCACCATCATGGGGCGCAATCCCTCCAGCGTGGCGGCAATCGCCGTGCCGCTCAACTGTTCCTCGCGTTGGGAAAGCAGTATTTCCGACGGGTTTTCCACCTGGCGCAAGCCGTTGCCCTGCATTTCGTAGATGCCTATCTCGTTGGTGCTGCCGAAGCGGTTCTTTACCGAGCGCAGGATGCGGTATCCGTAATTGCGGTCGCCCTCGAAATGCAGCACGGTATCCACGATATGTTCCAGAATCTTGGGTCCTGCCAAGTTGCCGTCTTTGGTGATGTGCCCGATAACGAACACGCTCACGCCCGATTCTTTGGCATAGCGTTGCAGCTGGGCGGCGCATTCCTTGATTTGCGAGATGCTGCCTGCCGAAGCGTCGATGGCGGAGGTGTAAAGGGTCTGTATCGAGTCCGCCACCAGAATGTCGGGCTGGATGGCGGCGGTCTGTGCAAAAATATCGTCTAAATGGGTTTCGGTCAGGATATAGCAGTTGTTGGGCGTCAAGCCGAGGCGTTCGGCGCGCATCTTGAGCTGTTGGCCGCTTTCCTCGCCGCTTACGTACAGAATCTTCTGTTCTCCGGGAATCTGCAAGGCTACCTGCAGCATCAGCGTGGATTTGCCGATGCCGGGTTCACCCCCGATAAGCACGAATGAACCGGGAACCAGGCCGCCGCCCAATACGCGGTTGAGCTCGCGGTTGCCCGTGTCTGTGCGCGATAGGGCATTGGCTCTCTATGTCGCGGATAAGCGCCGGCTTGCTTTTTCCCTGCGTGGGCAGCAGGGAACGGTCTTTGTTCCAAGGTTGAGGTTGGGGATTGCGTTCGATAACCTCCTCGGTATAGGTGTTCCATTCGCCGCAGGCTGGGCATCGGCCCACCCATTTGGGCGACTGGGCTCCGCAGTTGGAGCAGAAGAAGGCGGTTTTGGTCTTGGCGGTTTTTGCCATGGTGCGGCTTCCTTTATTTTAAATCGCTGCCGATAAGCCGCAGGAACTCCATCCTGGTTTTGGAATCGCTCAGGAATCCGCCCGTAAAATCGGAAGTGGTGGTAACCGAATTCTGTTTCTGCACGCCGCGCATCGACATGCACAGGTGCTGGGCCTCGATCACCACGGCCACGCCTAAGGGATTGAGTGCGTTCTGGATGCATTCCTTGATTTGGGTGGTGAGCCTTTCCTGCACCTGCAGGCGGCGGGCAAAGACATCCACGATACGGGGTATCTTGCTCAAGCCCACGATATGGCCGTTGGGAATGTACGCCACATGCGCCTTGCCGAAAAAGGGCAGTATATGGTGTTCGCAGAGCGAATAAATCTCAATGTCCTTGACGATGACCATCTGCTTGTAGTCTTCCTTGAACATGGCGCTCTTGAGAATCGCCACCGGATCCTGTCCGTATCCCTGTGTAAGGAACTGCATGGCTTTGGCCACGCGCATGGGGGTGGCCAGCAGGCCTTCCCTGCCGGAATCCTCGCCCAGCAGATCCAGAATGGCCTTGTAATGTTCGGCCAGTTTTTCGGTGAGCTCCACCGGATAGAGGTCCTCTTTCTTATATCCTTTATTCATTGTCTTTTGAATCCTGTATAAGAGCCGCAAAGGTATTAAAAAAGAGCGTATCGCAGACGATTTTGGTTTTAATCCGCTTCGGGTTTGCGTAAATGAAAATATTAACGTACCTTTGCGCTCCCAAATTGATTAAGGAGAAGTAGCGATATGTACTTGACAGCAGAAAGAAAACAGGAAATCTTCAAGACCCACGGCGGTTCAGAAAAGAACACGGGCAGCGCAGAAAGCCAAATCGCCTTGTTCACGGAAAGGATTCTTCACCTCTCCGAACACGTTAAGGCGAACAAACACGACCAATTTACCCAACGTTCTTTGGTTCGTTTGGTCGGCAAACGTCGCAAGATGCTCGACTATCTCAAAGAAAGGGATATCGAACGTTACCGTGCGATTCTGCAAAAACTGAAACTCCGTAAGTAAAGATAGGGCTTCGGATGGCTCGGAATTCAAGAAGGCAATTATGTTATGTAATTGCCTTCTTGTGTTTATAATCGGTTGGTGTTTTCTTGGTAAAAACCGGTTATATTTTCAAGAAAATCAGAAAATTCAAGCTATAAATGCGCTCCGGCGAAAATTCGCTTGAACGGAGCAAGAAATTCAATGTTATGGTATTAGGTACTCAAAAAAAATTCAACCTGCCCGATGGTCGGGAGGTGATTGTGGAAACTGGCAAACTTGCCAAGCAAGCCGATGGTTCGGCAGTGATCAAATGCGGAGACACCGTGATTTTGGCCACGGTATGCAGTAAAACCGAAGTGGGCGAGAATGTGGATTTTATGCCGCTTACGGTTGATTATCAAGAAAAATACGCGTCTGTGGGACGTTTTCCCGGCGGTTTCTTCAAACGCGAAGCCCGTCTCTCGGAATATGAAATTTTGATTTCCCGTTTGATTGACCGCGCGTGGCGTCCTATTTTCCCTGATATCTACCACTCTTATACAAAGGGGTTGGTTTACCTGATTTCGGGCGACCGCAACAACCTGCCCGACGCTTTTGCGGCTTTGGCGGCATCCACCGCGCTTACGATTTCCGATATTCCTTTCAACGGTCCTATTTCCGAAGTGCGCGTGGCGCGCGTAAACGGCCAGTTTGTCATCAACCCCTCGGTGGCGCAGATGGAACAGGCCGATTTGGAATTGATGGTGGGCGCCACGATCGATGATATCTCGATGGTGGAAGGCGAAATGAAGGAAGTGAGCGAAGAGGTGATGATCGAAGCCCTCAAGGTGGCGCACGAAGCCATCAAGGTGCAGTGTCAGATGCAGATTGAGCTGGCCAAGGAAGTGGGCAAGCCCAAGCGCGAATACTGCCACGAAACCAACGATGAAGCCTTGAAGGCCCTGGTTCGCGAAAAGTGCTATCAGAAATGTTACGATTGCGCCCGCGAATGCGTGGCGGACAAGAAACTCCGCGCTCAGAAAATCGACGCCATCAAGAAAGCCTTTATCGAAGAAAACTTTACGCCCGAAACCATTGCGGGCAAGGAATTCATGATTTCGCGCTATTTTCACGATGTGCACCGCGATGCGGTACGCGATATGATTCTCAAGGAAAGAATCCGTCTGGACGGCCGCGGTTTGGAAGACATCCGTCCCATTTGGTGCGAAGTGGATGTATTGCCCGGCCCCCACGGTTCTTCTATCTTTACCCGTGGCGAAACCCAGTCGCTCAGCACGGTTACCCTGGGTTCCAAGTTGGATGAACAGACCATCGACGGCGCGATTGTGGAAGGCAAGAACAACTTCCTGCTCCACTACAATTTTCCGCCTTTCGCCACCGGCGAAGTAAAACCGGTACGCGGCACGGGACGTCGTGAAATCGGCCACGGCAACTTGGCTATGCGCGCCCTCAAGCAAGTGTTGCCCACCGGCGAAGAAAATCCCTACACGATCCGTGTGGTTTCCGATATCCTCGAATCCAACGGTTCTTCCTCCATGGCTACCGTTTGCGCCGGCTGTCTGGCGTTGATGGATGCCGGGGTCAAGATCAGCAAGCCCGTGAGCGGCATCGCCATGGGATTGATTACCGATCCCAAGACGGGTTCGTATGCCGTTCTCTCCGATATTTTGGGCGACGAAGACCACTTGGGCGATATGGACTTTAAGGTTTGCGGAACGCCCGACGGCATCACCGCCTGCCAGATGGATATCAAGATTGACGGTCTGTCTTACGAAATTCTCGGCAAGGCCTTGGCGCAGGCGCACCGTGGCCGTGCCCACATTCTGGGCAAGATGCTCGAAGTGATGCCCCAGCCGCGCGCAGACTACAAGCCCCATGCTCCGCGTATCGTTCAGATCCGCATTCCGCGTGAATTCATCGGTGCCGTTATCGGAACGGGAGGCAAGGTTATTCAGGAAATGCAACGCGAAAGCGGATGCGACATTTCGATTGAAGAAGTGGGCGAATTCGGCGTGGTGGATATCGCCGGCAGCAACAAGGAAAGCATGGATATGGTCTTGGCGCGTATCAAGGCGCTTACCGCCGTTCCCGAAGTGGGCGAAGTTTACGACGGTACGGTAAGATCCATCCAGCCTTTCGGCGCTTTCGTTGAAATCCTGCCCGGCAAGGACGGCCTGCTGCATGTTTCCGAAATCAGCTGGAACCGTGTGGAAAGAGTGGAAGACGTGCTGCACGAAGGCGATAAGGTGCGCGTTCAGCTTATCGAAGTGGATGCCCGCACGGGCAAGCTCCGTTTGAGCCGCCGCGTGCTCGAACCCAAACCGGAAGGCTATGTGGAACCGCGTCGCGAACCGCGTGAACCCCGTGGCGAACGCCGTGGAGGTTACGACCGTCACGACCGCCCGGAACGTCCCCGTCCGGAAAACCGTCTGAGCGCTCCCAAACTGCGCAACAGCAACGAAGGCTTCAATCCGTCCGATGATATGATGTAGTCGGTTGTAGGTTTTTCGATAAAAAAAAGGCGATGTTTTACATCGCCTTTTTTTGTTGGGGGCTATTTAATAGGAATAAATCTTAAGGTTACAAATTCTTTAATTTCTCCATCAGCCTTCCCAGTTCGGAATATGTGTATGTTCTGTGATTCTTCTTTTCGTTCATGGAATGATTGGCGTTCTTTATTGCATCGTCAAGGCTCCCGCCGTTCCGTTCAAAATAACCATGTAACCCTTTACATTTACGGAAGAAGTCTGTAGTCTTTTGATATTCCGCTACGTGTTTTTGCAAATCATTGAGCAATGATTTTTGGTCGTTGTATAGGCATGAAGTGTAGCGAAAATAGTAGAGGAAAAACAATTCCGTGCAACGATGTGTTTCAAAGAATTCGACTTCGCAGGAAATGCCTTTCCTCGGTCGATGGATGGGGCTTGCATACTTTGCCTTTAGTTGCAGGTATTGTGCGCGTTCAGGATTCTTATCTTTTGTATCCATATCTATGATACAGAAGATATGACTGTATCCCATGTCGATACCTTCTTTGATCTTTTTCTCGAGATCCTTGAGGTTGGTGTGTTTGGGAAGATCTGGTTTGATGGTCAACCCTTTGTATATGTCGCGCAGAGATTGAAAGTAAAAGAATTCTGTGGGACCTTCTCCCAGGATAAGTGCTTTTGAGCGTAGTTTTCCCATTTTAATCCTCCAGATTAATAAAGATACTGCCCAATTCAGGTTTTGCCCCTAATCGTCCGGTACGGTAGGAGTTGTAAAGAGACAGATTCTTATGCAATCCGAATGAATCCCCGCGAGCGTATTCGGACGAAGCCGTTTCCCTGTTCTTCTCAACAAACCAGACCGCCCCTCTATTCTCGTTAATCAAGTCCTGAGAAAGAAGTGTCGTTTCCTGACTGGTAATGATTAACTGTGATTTTTCGGAGTTAAAAAGGAAAACATTAAGATAATAGTATAACAAATCATTGTGCAAATCTTCACCTAATTCATCGAGATAATACACATGGGAACCTGTTACCATATCGTATAGTGTGTCTAATATACTTACGTATTTTAGTGTTCCTTTAGACTGCCTATCTAGAGGTATTTCAAAATTTCCATTTGCCGATTGGTTTATAAATGCAATGGATTCGGTAGTAGGCTTAAGCAATACTTCTTTTACTTCTTCTGAAAAGTTTCCATTTTGAATAATGTATTCACGAGTTTTATCTGGTATCACACGATCTTCTACAATGGTTTTGTATTCCAAAATGTTTAAATCGGCTTTCTGTAACATTAGGTTGTAAAACCGATATTTTTGTGGGATGTTATAAGCATCTTTGAGGATATCAACAATACCTTTCTTCTTGTCATCGCCATCTACTTCATGATAATTGGTTATAATCCATTTATGAAGGTCAAGGAAGGGAGTGATGTCTTTTTTTAAGGCAACCTTCCTGCAAACCGACAGAACGCTATGGTTGTTCAACGTATTCTCACGGATACTATTTTGCGTATCCGTTTGTAATTCTAAACTGGCTCCAAACTTTATTTCGGACTGTACGTTTTCTCCCACAAAAGAACGTTTATAAAACAAAACTTTTGATTTCTTGGGATAATAGTGCAGAACCTCGCTCAATATGTGTTTCTCGTTGAAAATGATGTCATAGTCGTATCGGATGCCATTCGCATAGAACGACACATGCATTTCGGTAGGCTCATTTTTGGTTAGGATAAAAGGGGAGCAACCGACAATTCCATCATTTGCATCTATCTGAGGTAGTATCAATAGGCGGAACACTTCGTTTAGCGCTATAAGCATGTTTGATTTTCCAGAGGCGTTTGAGCCATAGAGGATACCTAACTTATACAGGAACACGCCTTCGGCAACTTCTGTAACAAGTTCTGAGGAGGGGCCTTTGGCGGAGAAATCTAACTCTTGCTTGTCGCGAATGGAAAGATAATTCTTTACCCAAAAATTCCTTATCATGGAGATTTTGTTTTATGCTGTTTTGTAAAATTTCTACAAATATACATATTATTTGTTTTTGTTGAGGATGTATTTTTTGTGCTATTTGTAGTTTTTGTACGTTTTATGGTTTTGTACTATACTTTTCCATTTTTCGTTTCTCGTTAAACAAATAGGGTCAGAACGATCACATAGGATGTTTTAAAATTCCTTGATTTTTACTATATTCGCATACCAACCAAAAATTGTATGGAGTACCCTCTGCAAGAAATGGATAGGTTCTTTGTATAAAAAAGGCTTGTTGGCTCTCGATGACTATTCTTTGGCGGTGATGTGTGAGTAATCCCGCCATATCCGGGCGTGGTCGAAGGCCAGTTCGGGCAGGTTTTCTATCGGGAACCAGGCGGCTTGTGAGGCGTCGTCTCCGCCTGTTACCGGCGGCAAGGTATCGCATTCGAGCGTGGCGTGATAGACCATCGTTACGGTGCGGCCGCGCGGGTCGCGTTCCGGTTCGCTGTAGGGGCGGAAAAATTGCGGACTTAGTCCGTAATCCTTGAGCCGGAGGCCCGTTTCCTCGCGCAGTTCTCGCCCGGCTGCCCATTCCAAGGTTTCGTCTTCGTTCACAAAGCCGCCCGGAAAGGCAAAACAACCCTTGAAAGGCTCGTTTTCGCGCCTGATGAGCAACAGATGCCGGCTCTTGTTGGGCAGTTGCGCCAAAAGGATGAAATCGGCCGTCAGGGCAGGACGGGGATAGGCGTAGGTATAGCCGCTTTGGGCACAGCCTTCCACCACCAGCACCATTTCTCCCTTGGCTTCGTTCTTTTCGTAGAAATCGGCCAG